>NZ_CAXRDQ010000031.1:0-229984 GCF_964229365.1 Abyssibacter sp.
GGCCGCATCGCTGCCGGACTTCTTCTCTGCAATGCTCATCTGCCACCGCCACGCGGTGTATGTTCTGCACCGATGAGCATCGCATTGACAGCCTCGGACGGCACCGTCCTCGCCGCCCACCGGTTCGGCGCAGGACCCTGCCGTGTGGTGGTCGCCGGTGCAACGGGAGTACCCCAGCGTTTTTACGCGCGTTTCGCGGCCTACTTGGCCGAATGCGGGCTATCGACGCTCACGTTCGACTATCGCGGTATCGGTGCCTCCAAGGACTCGCCACGCCATCACTTCGGCATGCGCACCTGGGCGGAACAGGACCTGGCCTCAGCGATCGAGTACGCCGCTTCCGGAGGCCCGGTAGCGGTGATCGGCCATTCCTTTGGTGGTCAGGCGCTGGGACTTTGCGGGAACAATCATCACGTCAAAGCCTTGCTTGGCATCTCCGCCCAATCCGGCCACTGGCGGCTTTGGGATTGGCCATACAAGCCATGGATGTGGTCCATGATGCATGTTGTCCTGCCCGCCATTCTGGCAGTGCGCCGCGATATTCCAGGTGGCCTGCTCGGACCGGACTCGCTACCCGGTGGCGTCGTACGCGAATGGGCGCGCTGGTGCCGCGGCCCGCATTACATCGCCGATACACAAGGCAACCCGCTGCGTGCCGGCTTTACGCAATGGACCGGCACGGCCCGCTTCTACCTGATCGAGGATGATCAGCAATACGCGCCGCCCCGCGCGGTACACGAGCTCGCGAGCTTCTACGCCCAGGCACAATGCGAGGTCATCGAACGCGCGCCCAGCGACTGGGGTATCGATGCGCTGGGTCATTTCGATTTTTTCCGGCCCTCAGCTGTGGCCGGTTGGGCGGAGGTAGCGAAGTGGCTGACCGCAACGCTGGACGGCCCCGAAACGCGCCCGGCCAAAGACCCAATTGAGTGAAAGCACAGCACCCTGTGCCGCGCGCATGTCCCACCGTCACGTTGGAAACTGCGCAACACCAAACCGGGTGGCCGCGCCCAGCAAAGCGAAACCGCTGCCAGGCTGATCGCAGCTCCCGGCCCGCTCGCTTGACACCGCGCCCCCCGGCGCTACCGTCCGGAGCATGTCCATGATCAATCAACCTTGGCGCAGCTTGGCACTCACGGCGATGGTGCTGCTGACGTCACCGCTGGCAGCTCAAGACACCAGCGCCCTGTCGGCGGACGACATCGTCACCTGCGCGCGCGCCAATGCGCCGCAGCAAACCTTCAAGCAGGATGCGAAGCTGGAGACCGTTCGTGAGGACGGCGACGCCCGCACCCTGTACGTGCGCATGGTGGCGCAGAAAAGCGAACATGGCGTGGATGCGAATCTGAAGGTTCGCAACCCACCCGACCTCAGCGGCATGGCCTTTCTGGTGCTCTCCAATGCGGGGCCAAAGGACACGATGTTCACCTATGTGCCCGCGCTCAACCGGTCACGCCGCGTCACCGGCAATGCCTCCACGCAAAGTCTGTGGGGGACAGACTTCACCTACGCCGACATTCGCCAACTGCTGGGCGCCGTCAGTGGCGGCGATGTCACACGGGTGGACGATGAAACCGTCGCCGATCGCCCCGTCTACCGGTTGAGCGTGATTCCGCCCGAAGCGAGTGAAGCAACTTATGCGCGGGTGGAGATGGCACTGGAGCAGACGCATTGCGTGCCGCTGCATGCGCAGTTCTATGACGGCTCCGATACGCTCGTCAGGGAGTTGGAGGTCGACCCCGAAAGCATCGAGCAGGCCGGTAACCACCACTTTGCGCGCAGCATGACCATGCACAACCGGCAGACCGGAAGCCGGACGCTGGTGGAGTTGTCGCGCGTTGAATTCGACGAGTCGATACCGCGGCGCGCCTTCCATCCCCGCGGCTACGAGACCATCGATTGAAATCACCCCGGGCGTTGGGCCGACCCGCCATCGGCGTGCTGGCCGTTCTGCTGCTCGCCTGCACTGCCTGTGGCTGGCTCGCCTGGGCTGAGCTGGGCGGCTTGCGCTTCAATCCCAGCACCGAAGCGCTCATCGATCCATCCGACCTCTCGCCTGCGGATCGGCGGCGTGAGGAACTGATGATCCTGCTGACGGCAGATTCCCCGCTCACAGCAGCTCAGCTGACGGCCGTCGATCGGATCACGACGTTGCTGGAGGAACAGGCCAACGGCGCCGCGGTGCGCTCCCTGACCACAATCCAGATTCCGGTCAGCTATGACGACAGCGTGGAGCTACTGTCGATTCGTGGCTGGCTGGAGGATGCCGATGCGCAGTCGCGCGTGCCGCTGAACACCCTGCTGGACCATCCGCTGATCACCGGTCGCCTTGTATCTGCCGATCACCGAGCGGCGGGTATCCACATCACATTCGCGCCGAACATTACTTCGTCGGACGCCCAGGCGCGCGCCCTCATCCTGGTCGATACCGCACGGGCGGCAGCCGGCAGCACGCCGCTGAGCATCGCAGCCACCGGCGGGCCGTTGGTCAGCCATGCGATTTCCTCGAGCCTGCAGACGCAGTTGCAGCAGGTGTTACCGCTGCTCGCGCTGGCCTTCGTGATCGTGCTGCTGGTCGCCTTCCGCTGTATCCGGCTGGTGCTGGTCGCCGTGGCATCCGTCACCTTGGCCGTGATCGCGGCCCTGACGGCATTGGCCCTGATCGGCGGCACCCTGAACCTGGTGACCACGTTGATCGTACCCCTGGTGGCGACACTGACCGTTGCCTATCAGATGCATCTTCTGTCAGCCACTGATCACCATGACGACGCCGACCAAGGCGCTAAGGCCATTGCCCTGCCATTGCTGGTCACCGCCCTCACGACAGCGGTGGGGTTGCTCGCCCTGGCCGTTCACCCAACACCTGCGATTCGCAGCTTTGCGCTCGCCTCGGCCCTGGGGGTCGCCTCCAGCGCGCTGATCACCCGCTACTGGTCACCGGCCGCCATGAGCCTGCTGGGTGCCTGCCCGAATGCCGGACGGCCCATGGACCGCATCCTGGAGGCCCTCGCGACCCGCCTGGCCGCCTGGAATGCCCGCTTCGGCCGCTGGGTGCTCAGGATTGCCGTGCTCTGCCTGATCGTCGGACTGCTCGGTGCCCTGCGCCTGGAAACCGATGCCAATCTGGTTGACGACCTGCCGGACCACGACGTCGTGCGGCAGGACTACGCCACCGTGACCGATGCGCTGTGGAGCACGACCGGTTTCTCGGTGATGATCCGCACATCGACGCCCGGCGCCGTGCTCCAACCCGATCTGCTTCGGGCCATGGCCCGCCTGCAGGATTGGCTGGTCGACCAACCCGAGATTCAGGGCAGCTATGGGCTGACCAATATTCTGGAAGAGCTGAACGTGCAATTTGGCGGTGTGCCGCGCTCGGACGCCCTGCCAACCAATCCAATCCTGGCCAAGCAGCTGATCATCGCCGCTGCGCCGGACGACGTGTACGACTACACGAACCTGCAATTCTCAGAGACCCGGATTCATATCGGCACTGCCGTGCAGAACACCCGCGAGATCACCGAGCTGGTCGAACGGGTCGAGCAGCGCCTGGCCAGCTTTCCGCCTGGTCTCGACATCCAGCTCACCGGCAACGCCGTCACCTTCGCCCGGACCGTCAACAAGCTCACGGGCGGGCAGGCAATCTCGTTCCTCGCCGCCTTTGGCGCGATCTTCGCGATTCTGTCCGTGGTGTTCGCGTCGCTCCGCGCGGCCGCGTTCGCAATGCTGCCGAACATGGTGCCGGTGGCGCTGTTCTTCGGCTTGATCGGATGGACCGGCATGCCGCTTGGCCCGACCACCGCGCTGGTCGCCTGCATCGTGCTCGGGATCGCGGTCGACGACACGCTCCACTACCTGGTGCGCTTTAACCACCATGCACGCGAACGTGCCAACGCCCGGCAGGCCACGGAACAAGCACTGCGCGATGTGATCCGCCCGGTCACGCTGACCACGCTGGCGACCTGCATCGGCTTTCTGACGCTGACAATCAGCCCGTTTCAATCACAGGTGTTATTCGGCTGGCTGGCTGCATCCACACTTGCCATCGCCTGGCTTTGCGATCTCACCGTTGCACCGGTAGTCGGCCTGCGCGCGGATGTGGTCACGTTGTGGGATGTGCTGCGGGTCGATCTTGGCAACACGCCACAGAAAAGCATCCCGCTGCTGGCCGATATGTCACCGCGGCAGGCTCGGGTCTTCGCCCTGCTCTCCAACCTGAGAACAATTGATGCCGGCACACGCTTCATCCGCGAAGGGGATCTGGCGCGCGACATCTACGTCATCGTCGACGGCACGGCACGCGTATGGGTGGACCGAAACGGGGACGAGGTCGAGATCAACCGTGTCGGTCGCGGAACCACGCTGGGCGAAACCGGCTACTTCTCTACCCGGCGCACGGCAAATGTCACCGCGGTGACCGATCTGCGGGTGCTGGATTTCGACACCGACGATCTGGAGCGGCTACGCCGGCGCCATCCGCGGGTCGCGTCACTGGTTTACCGCAACCTCAACAGCATTCAGGCCGAACGGCTCGCCAGAGCGACCCGGCAGATCGCCGAACACGCCTGCGACTAGGCGCGCGCACCACAGACGCGCCTATCGGCGTCCCGGCGCGCCCGTTTCCTGTGTCAGCTGCTCCAGCAACGCATCCTTGTCACGCCAGATCCCAGTGATCCACTCCTGCGTGGTCTGGCGCGCTCCATCATCCGCGTTGTAATCACCCTGGCCGATCGCGGCAGGCGCCTGAACTTCGCGCACATCGATGATCACTTCCGGAATGCGCCCACAGAACAAATCCCAGAATGACCACGGGCCGCCGACGTAGAAGAACGTCACGTCGAGCACGGCATCGAGCTTGTTGCCGATGGCCCTGATCGCATAGGCCACGCCGCCCGCCTTGGGTTTGAGCAAGTGCTTGTAAGGCGATTGCTGCGCGGCATGCTTGGCCTCGGTGATGCGGGTGCCTTCAACGAAATTGAAGATCGTCACCTGGCGGTCGCCGTAGCGCGCGAACATCCGTCGCGTTGTCTCGACGTCCCGCCCCTTGAGGTTGGGGTTGGCGCGGACCTGCTCACGGGTGTAACGCTTCATGAACGGGAAATCGATGGCCCAGACCACCTGGCCAACCACCGGCAGCCAGATCAACTGCTGTTTGATGAACACCTTGTACGGTGGCACGCGATCGGTGAACGCCACCATCATCGCGAACAGATCGTTCCAGCTCCGATGATTCGCGATCAGCAGGTAAGTGCGATCCCTGGTGATCTTCGCGTCCCCGCGAATGGTCCATCGAGTCGGGAGCAAGTGGCGCATCAGCCAGCCGTTCAAAGAACACCAACCGCGGTGCGCAATCCACTCCATCACCGACACGACCCGAGAACGCAGCCGCCCCGTGGTGACGAACTTGAGCGGCATGATCAGAAAGATCGCCGTACCCATCAATATGGTCTGCGCAGAAACCAGCAGCAGCAGCGAGACGCCGCGCAGATGCGCAATCAGTCGATACATGGTGTCGTCCTTGCGCCGCGGCTAGTCCAAATCCAGGCTGGACCGAAGCTCTTCATTCTGATCGATAATGCGGAAGCCCCGATAGTCGCGGGGCGGTATGGACAGCAGCACGCAGGGGCTGGTGAGCATCTGCGTGACCATGCGGTCCTTGCCCGGTTTGATCCATTCTCCGGCCAGCCACATCACCCGGTCGCGGTCGATGGTCGCATCGGTTTTCGGCTCGATAAAGTAGCCGCCCGTCCGCCGTTCACCCATCTCCAGCAGCAACAACGGCCCGCTCGGCAGCTTCTCCGGCGGGACGATTTCCAGTCCGCGTTCAGCCTGCCAGCCGATCCAGTCCTCGGGCGTCGGAAAGTACGACAAGGCCGCGTGGCGCTGCTCGGTGCCGCAATGGATGGACCGCCGGATTTCGGAGACTCGGACATCTTCCGGCTCCGGTATTTTTTTCATCAGTCCGCACCCGCCAAGGCACGCCAGCGCGAGCGCCGGCACGCCGACGCGCGAGACTGCGCCTGAAATGTTGATTCGCATGGAAAAACGGTAACCGACACCACGGCCGATTTCCACCGAGAACACCGTTGTTTCAGCGAATTTTTCCGCCTGGACGGCTCCGAGCGCGCAGCATAGGCAGAACGGCTGGGCGGTGGTAGCGTTATCGCATGAACACTTCCGTCGCCCGTCGCGCCCGATTCGACCGCTCGAAACTACAGGATACGCTGCGCACGCTGGTTGACGACGGCATTCTGACCCGTGCTGACGCCGAGCAGGTACTGCGCGCCGAGGCCAACGCGGAGCAACCGCGGCATCCTCTGACGGCGATCGCCGCGGCCGGGCTGGCTCGCGCCGATGATCCCGAGCGGGTGTTGACGCTGGAAGCCCTGACGCACTGGTCGGCCGACCGTCACGACCTGGAGTACTACCGCATCGATCCGTTGCGCATCGACAGTCGGCAGGTCACATCGGTTGTCCCCTACGCGTACGCCGCCCGCGCCGGCATCCTGCCGATTCGGGTCGATGACGATCACATCACCGTGGCCACGGCCGATCCCAGCGAGCGCGACTGGGAAACCGACCTGGCCAAGGTCTCCGGTCGCAAGGTGCGCCGGGTGGTCGCGAACCCGGAAGACATCGAGCGCTATCTGATCGAGTTCTACGCGCTGTCGCATTCGGTGACGGCCAGCGAACAGGAACGCTCCGGCCAGGGCACCAACCCCGCCTTCCACAGCCTCGAACAGCTGATGGACCTCGGTCGGCGTGGACAGCTCGATGCCAACGACAGCCATGTGGTCAACATCGTCGACTGGTTGTTGCAGTACGCCTTCGAGCAGCGCGCCAGCGACATTCACATGGAGCCGCGTCGCAATGGAGGGCGGATCCGCTTTCGCATCGACGGCGTCCTGCACTCGGTGTACGAGATCCCGCCCTCCGTCATGACGGCGGTGACCAGCCGCGTCAAGATCCTCGGGCGGATGAACGTGGCCGAGAAACGACGGCCGCAGGACGGCCGGATCAAAACCCGGAGCCCGGAGGGCCGCGAGGTCGAACTACGCCTGTCGACCATGCCGACGGCCTTCGGCGAAAAGCTGGTCATGCGGGTGTTCGACCCCGACATCCTGGTCCGAAATTTCGACGCGCTGGGCTTCGAGCCGTCGGATCAGGAGCGGTGGACACGGATGACGACGCGGCCCAACGGCATCGTGCTGGTCACCGGCCCCACCGGCTCGGGCAAGACCACGACCCTCTATTCGACGCTCAAGCATCTGGCGACGCCCGAGGTGAACATCTGCACTATCGAGGACCCTATCGAACTGGTCGAGCCCAGCTTCAACCAGATGCAGGTCCAGCCGAAGATCGACGTGACCTTCGCCTCTGGCGTGCGCACGGTGCTGCGCCAGGATCCGGACATCGTCATGGTCGGCGAGATTCGTGATCTGGAAACCGCCGAAATCGCGATCCAGGCTGCACTCACGGGCCATCTGGTGCTGTCCACCTTGCACACGAACGATGCACCGTCGGCCATCACCCGGCTGACCGAACTGGGTATTCCGGCCTATCTGATCCGCGCCACGCTGCTGGGCGTGGTCGCGCAGCGGCTCACGCGTCAACTGTGCCCCGAATGCAAGCAGCCTGCGGCGGTTGATGCGGCCAAATGGGGGGCATTAACGGTTGGCCACACGCTCACCGCGCCGGAAACCGCCTACGAGCCGGTCGGCTGTCCGGAGTGCCGCAAAACGGGCTACCAGGGCCGGGTCGGGCTTTACGAAGTCATGGAAATGAACGACACCCTGACCGAGGCGGTGCAGGACGATCTGGACCTGGAGCAACTGCGCCGGCTCGCAGTGCGCGAAGGCACCCGCCCGCTACGCATCAGCGGCGCCGTCAAGGTTGCCCAGGGCGCAACCAGCCTGGATGAGGTGCTGAAGGTCGCGCCCACCGCGTTACACAGCGGCTGATAGCGCTCGCTCGGGAAACACCGGGCTGTCTAGCCGACGAGTGGCCACCTGGAAACCGGCCCGCTCCATTCGGAGTGCACTTCGCGGTGTGACTAGATCAGAGTTTCCCTAAACGCGCCGAAACCGCGATTCCGCGATCAGGTCGGCCACCTGCCCGGTCGGCACACCGTCGCGGCGCGAACGTTCGAAGACTTCTGTCACCGTATCCCCAATGCCACGCAGGTGCCGCTCCACCTTGTCCCAGGTGTAGCCGGTACGCTCGTAGAAGATATCGATGATGCCGCCGGCATTGATCACGTAGTCCGGCGCGTAGAGGATGCCTCGGTCCAGCAGCGCCTGATCGTGGGCACGGCGGTCCAGCTGGTTGTTCGCCGCACCGGCAATGACCTTGGCCTGCAAACGCGACAACGTGGCGGCATTGATCGCCGAACCCAGCGCACAGGGAGCAAATACATCCACGGCCTGCGCATCGATCTCGGCCACGGGCACGACATCGGCGCCGTAAGCCTCGACCACACGATCAATATTGGGCTGGTGGATATCGGCGACGACGAGCTTGGCGCCTGCCGCATGCAGGTGGCCGGCCAGCCGGTAACCGACATTGCCCACCCCCTGAATCGCCACGCGGACACCCTCTAGGTCGTCGCGTTGCAACTGAAACCGCACCGCGGCCGCCAGGCCATGGAACACGCCCAGGGCGGTGGCTGGAGAGGGATCGCCGCTGTGGGGCTCGCCACCGGGGCCAGGCCGCTCAATAACGCCGCCAACATGCGCGGTGACCTCGCCCATCCGGCGCAGGTCTTCGACGGAGGTTCCGGAATCCTCCGCGGCAATGTACAGACCGCCAAGCCGGTCGACCGCACGGCCCATCGCTCGCACCAGGGCATCCGATTTCATCTGGCGGGCATCGCCGATGATCACGGATTTGCCCCCGCCGAGATCGATATTCGCCATCGCCGACTTGTAGGTCATGCCACGCGACAGCCGCAGCACATCGGTCAGAGCATCGGCGCTGGACGCGTAAGGCCACATCCTGCAGCCACCCAACGCCGGACCACGGACGGTATTGTGTACGGCGATAATTGCCCGGAGTCCCGAAGCCTCGTCGTGGACGAAGTGCACGCATTCGTGCTGATCAAATTCGGGATGGTCGAACACGGACATGAGGCCGGCACCGGAAAAAAGGGGCGCGGATTATCGCATGCCTCGCAGGAAATACCCGGTTTGTGGCTACGCGGGCACCTCGAGGGCTTTGCGCAAATCGTCGGCGGCTTGTTTGATCGCCAGTTTAGTCCGCAGGCGACGCACCGGGTGCGTGGCGTGCTCTCGAAGCGACAGGCCACGGGCGGTCAGCTGCAGGCCCAGCGGCGCGGCGGCTGCGACCTCGAGATAGCCACGCTTGAGCAATAGTTCGCAGCTCAGCAGCAGCCAGTCCCGGTGCAGTCCATCGCTTCGCCACAAGGCCACCATGGCCTCGAAATCGAAGGCTTCGTTAGGCGAACCTATTCGTGTGACCAGGTGCCGGCTCAGCGCCCGGTCCGACGGCCGGGGGCAGTGCCGGACCGCAGGGTCCGCCGGTTGCATCTGCGCCCGCAATGCATCAGGGGGAGGCGGCGGCTGCATGTACGCAGCGCCGGAGGCGGTCAGGCGGAACTGGGTATCGAATTCACGCCTAACGATCTCCAGGTAGCCATCGCGCAGCAGGATATCCAGGGCGGCGCGCAAGTCTTCGGCCCGCCTGTCTGCTTCGCGCCAGAATCGCGCCAAGGTGGACGACAACACCTGTCCTCGCAGACCCAGCGACAGCTCATGATAGATATCCAGCACCGCGCTTCGCAGCTCGTATTCGGACAACGGCCGCTCGGCGGGGTCACTGATGCGCTCCGGCAAATCATCGACCAGGTCGCCGTAGACGTTGTTGCGGACGAAGTCCTCGTAAGCCTTGGGCGAGAACCGAAGCATCGGTTCATCCTTGGGATGATGAATCTCCAGCCAGTCTTCATCGAGCAGCGCTGCCAGCGCGGCAGCCAGCGAACGCTCGTCGAACCCGGCCTGCTCCCACTTGTACTTGATCAGCGTGGCTTCGATGCCCTCGCCGATTGAGCGGCTTGCCGTGTTGATCATGTTCAGCGCCAGGTTCTGCGCGGGGTCTTCAACGAACTTGAACAGCATTAGCGAACGTCCGCGGCAGTCTGCGTCTGGTCCATCGCTGCCCGAGCCTCGAACAGGGACATCTGATCCACCCCCCGATGGGACGACCGCGCGTGAATCACCTCATGCACAAATCGAAGCTTCTCCTTGGCCGGATGACACAACACGAACGGGTACAGATCCGCGACGCCCATGGACCGGCTAATGGCGTTGAGCCCAATACTCAGGTGCACGAACAGGTGAAGAAGCTCGTCAAAGGGCGTCGCGGCCAGCGCCGCGTCCGGATACGGGGCCGGTGGAATCAGGCGCCCCTGAACCACAAACCCGAAATCGTTGGCCGTGCCCAGCGTATCGATCATGTGCAGATAGTGGGCGAAGGACTCGGCCCAGTCTTCCCAGGGATGAGAGCTGGCGTAGGGGCTGATGAAACGCTCGTTCCAGTCCCGCGGTGCCCCCCGCTTGTAGTAGCGCTGCATGGTCTTGGCGTAGTCCTGGCGCTCGTCCCCGAACACGTCGCGGTAGCGGTCATGCAAATCGGTGCCGTCAATCAGCAGCGCCCAGTAGTAATGGCCGATCTCATGCCGAAAATGCCCCAGCAACGTGCGATACCGCTCCTTCATCTGCACGCGCATGCGCTCGCGCGCAACATGATCAGCCTCGGCCAGGTTGATGGTGATCGTGCCATTGGCATGGCCGGTCCAGACCGTTTCAGCGTCTTCTACCGGGTGGACGAACTCGGTGTCCGGATCGCGGTCGGTCTCGAAACGAAAGGCCAGCCCCCACTCCAGGTCTTCGGCCTTGGTGCGTACCGGCAAACCCAACTGCAACATCGTGTACAACAGATGACGCTTGGCAGACTCCAAGCGGTACGCATATAGACGCTGGCGCGCATCGTCCAGATCCGGCGCGTGCTCGGTCAGCCGGCAGGACAAGCAGTACGGCTCCGGATCGTCGGCCGGAACCATCCAGTTGCAGATGTCGAACTTGCGATAATTGCGGCAACGGCGGTAGTTCTTGCCATCTGGAGACTTCCAGCGCCCGCCGCCGGCGCTCTCCACCGCGGACATCCGGCGTTCGTCCGGCAGGAACGCAAGCCGGCGTTCACAAGCCTCACAGCGTGTGTTCTTGAAGAAAATCGTGTTGCCGCAGACACAGTGGAAGGTTTGCATGGGTGCAGATTGTGCATCATGTTGCCTGCCGGTAGATCATTATCCCCTTCACCCGAACGCCGACTGGACCGTCCATGAGCATCGTTGTCGCGCTGAATCATCGCACCACGTATCGATACGATCGCCCGGTCAAACTCACGCCCCAGATCATTCGCCTGCGACCCGCGCCGCATACGCGCACGCCGGTGCAAAGCTATTCGCTGAATGTCCGCCCGCAGCCGCATTTTCTGAACTGGCAGCAGGACCCGCACAACAACTGGCAGGCGCGGGTCGTCTTTCCCGAGAAGGTCGATCACTTCGAGATCGAGGTGGATCTGCTCGCCGATCTGGCAGTGTTCAATCCATTCGACTTCTTCATCGAGGACTGGGCCGAAGAGGTCCCGTTCGTCTACTCCGATGCGCTGGCCGAAGATCTGGCGCCATATCTGGACACACCGCTGCCGGCATCGCATCTCGGCCGCCGCTTTGTCGGTCTGCTCAACGCGATGGAGCCGCGCAAGCCGATGCGCACGATCGACTTCCTGGTCGCGCTGAACCAGCACATTGCCAACGAAATCGACTATGTCATCCGCATGGAGCCAGGCGTGCAGACGCCGGAAGACACGCTGGCGAAGGGGCGCGGCTCCTGCCGCGACTCGGCCTGGCTGCTGGCGCAGCTGCTGCGCCACATGGGTTACGCCACACGTTTCTGCTCCGGCTATCTGATCCAGCTAACCCCCGACGTGAAATCGCTGGACGGCCCCAGCGGCACCGAAGTTGATTTCACCGATCTGCATGCCTGGTGTGAGGTGTTCTTGCCCGGCGCCGGCTGGGTCGGACTGGACTCCACCTCCGGCCTGTTCTGCGGCGAAGGCCACATCCCGCTCACGGCATCGCCGGAACCCTCGTCCGCAGCGCCCGTCACCGGAGGCATGGAACCCTGCGAGGTCGAATTCGAGCATGCGATGTCGGTGCAGCGGATTGTCGAGACACCGCGAGTCACCAAGCCCTACACCGATGAACAATGGGCCAGCATCGACACGCTGGGGCAGGCGGTCGACGAAACGCTGGCCGAGCATGACGTACGTCTGACACAAGGCGGCGAACCGACGTTTGTCTCCATCGACGATTTCGAATCCGCCGAATGGAACACAGCCGCCGTGGGTCCCACCAAGGAGGCCCGTGCTCGGCAACTCATCGGCCGGCTGGCGGAGCGCATCGCCCCCGAGGGCCTGATGAGCTTCGGGCAGGGCAAATGGTATCCGGGCGAATCCCTGCCACGCTGGGCCTACTCGCTATACCTGCGGCGCGACGGCAAGCCGATTCTCGAGCAGCCGCTCTCCGACACCCCCGTCGATCAGCCCGACGAGGCGCTGGTCGCGGCTGCCAAGGCGCTGACCGCCGGCCTGGCCGACAAGATCGGGCTGTCCGACGACTTCGTCCAACCGGTCTACGAAGACCCGTGGCACTACATCCGCAAGGAGCGCGGGCTGCCCGAAAACGTGGACCCGATGGACTCCCGGCTGGATGACGTTGAAGAACGCACGCGGCTGGCCAAGGTGTTCGAGCGCGGGCTGCGTACGCCTCGCGGTTTTGTGCTCCCGGTCCAGCGGCAGAACTCCAAGGCTGGCAAGCCATGGATTTCCGAACTGTGGAAAACCCGCACCCGCCACCTGTTCCTGCTGCCGGGGGATTCGCCTATCGGATTCCGCCTGCCGCTGGAAGCCCTGCCGTGGGTGCCGGAGGACGTCTACCCGCAGGTGGTCCCCGACGACCCGACCGAGCCGCAACCGCCGCTGGAGCGCCCGGCGCAGATGGTCCATCCGTCGCACCGTGCCACGCCCACGGACCGCTCGCCCTCGCCGCAGCCCCCGGCCAGCGAATCCGGCCCCGTTCGCACGGCGTTAACGGTCGAACCCCGCGATGGCCGCCTGAATGTGTTCATGCCGCCCACGCAGAATGCCCAGGACTATCTGGATCTGATCGCGGCCATCGAGGCCACCGCGAAGACCTTGGATATGCCGGTCCGCATCGAAGGCTATTCCCCGCCCCCTGATCCACGATTGGACAAGCTATCCGTCACGCCAGACCCCGGTGTCATCGAGGTGAACGTGCAGCCGGTGGCGGACTGGGAGGCCATGAAACAGCAGACTTTCGGCCTGTACGAGGACGCACGGCAGTGCCGTCTGGGCACCGAGAAGTTCCTCATCGACGGCCGTGCTGTCGGAACAGGCGGCGGCAACCATGTGGTGCTGGGCGGAGCAACCACCGCTGACAGCCCCTTCCTGCGCCGTCCGGATCTGCTCGGAAGCCTCATCCGCTACTGGCAGAACCACCCCAGCCTGTCCTATCTGTTCTCGGGCTTGTTCATCGGACCAACCTCGCAATCGCCGCGAGTCGACGAGGCCCGCGATGATGCGCTGTACGAGCTGGGGATCGCCTTGTCCGAACTGCCGAGCAAGGGCGAGGACGCTCCGCCTTGGCTGGTCGATCGCATCCTTCGGCATCTGCTCACCGACCTCACCGGCAACACGCACCGCAGCGAGATCTGCATCGACAAGCTGTACTCGCCGGATTCACCTACCGGCCGCCTGGGTCTGGTCGAATTTCGCGGATTCGAAATGCCGCCGCATGCACAGATGAGCCTGGTGCAGCAGCTATTGCTGCGATCGCTCATCGCCTGGTTCTGGGAGACCCCATACGAGGCACCACTGACGCGGTTCGGACACACGCTGCACGATCGTTTTCTGCTCCCCGAGTTCTGCTGGCAGGACCTGCGGGATGTGGTCTCCGACCTGAACACCGCCGGCTATGCCTTCGATGAAGCCTGGTTCGCACCACATTTCGAGTTCCGCTTTCCCGCGCACGGCACCGTGACCTATCGCGGCGTCACCATCGAGTTGCGGCACGCGCTGGAGCCGTGGATCACGCTGGGCGAGGAACCGGGTGGCGGCGGTACCGCACGCTACGTGGATTCATCCACCGAGCGGGTCCAGCTCAAGGTGAATGGTCTGAGCGGCGATCGGTTTGCCATCGCCTGCAATGGCAGGCAGGTGCCGTTAACCGCTACCGGCCGCGCCGGAGAATCCGTGGCCGGCGTCCGATTCCGCGCCTGGAAGCCCTGGTCAGCGCTGCATCCAACCCTGGAGGCCGACTCCCCGCTGGTCTTCGACCTGGTCGACACCTGGAACCACCGCTCACTGGGCGGGGTGACCTACCACGTCGCCCATCCCGCGGGCCGCAGCTACGACAGCTTTCCGGTCAACGCCTATGAGGCCGAGTCGCGGCGGCTATCCCGATTTGAGACCACCGGCCACACGCCCGGACCGTTCCGCTTCGCCGCGGCAGCGGACAACCCGGATTTTCCGACCACCCTGGACCTTCGCCGGTCATGACGCCTTGGGGCCGCCGGCGAACCGTCGGAGCATGACCGGCAGCAAGCTGAGGTCGGTGAGCAGGGCGACCAGCATCGCCAATGCCGATAACAAGCCGAACAGGACGCTGGGCACGAAGTCAGAGAACCCCAGCAACGCGAATCCGCAGACGATGACCAGCGTGGTGTAGATCAGCGCAGCACCAACGCTGCGGTGCGATGCGCGGACGGCGTCGTCGGGCGCCTCCCCCGCCTTGCGCTCTTCCAGAAAGCGATGCACGTAGTGGATGGTGTCGTCCACGGCGATCCCCATTGCCACGGCGGCAATGGTGATGGTCATGAAATCCAGCGAAATCCCGGCCCAGCCCATCACCCCCAGCACGACAAATGCGGACAACACGTTGGGTATCACCGCGATCAGGGCGATCTTCACTGAACGGAAGATCAGGCCGAAGGCCACGGCAAGCGCGATGAACACCACGCCCAGGGTCAGGGCTTGCGAGGTGAACAGGCGTTCGAGCAGATCCTGATACAGCACGAACAGGCCGGTGATCAGGTAGTCATCGGCCTGCAAGCCCTGGTCCTCGAAACCGCTGCGCAGCGATTGCAGCAGCGCGCCGCGATCCAGGCCCTCGGTGGTGTCCTTGATCCGAGCCGTCAGACGCAGGTGACCAACGGACTCCGAAAAATAGCCACGCACGAGGCTCTGCCGCATCGACTCGTCCAGCATCCAGTAGACGGCGGTGAGCTCGGTTTCGGTCAGCGGCCGATCACCATTGAGCGCACGCGCCAGTTCGGTGAAGTTGACCAGCGACAGCACGGTGCCCATGGCCGGTTGGTCCTCCATCACCGCCTGCAGACGCTGAAGCGTTTGCACCGTTTCGGCGCGAATCACGAGGTCGCCGCTGTCCGGCCCGCCACCAGGCATGTGATAGACCACATCCAGCGGCGTCGAGCCGCCAAACTCCTGATCGATGAACGTGAGTTCCTCATGGATGCGGGTGGATTCGTCGAAGTAGTCGATGAAGCTGTTTTCCACATCCAGCAGCAAGGTGCCGCCTATCGCCAGCACGAAGATGACAACGGCGGCCGACGACACCACGCCGCCGCGTCGAATCGACAGGCCGGCCAGCCCATTGACGGTGCCACGTACCCAGCGGTCGTCACCGGCGCCGCCCACCCGGCGCAACAACAGCATCGCCGCCGGAAATAGCACGAGGCTGGTCAGAATCGACATCGCCATCGCCAGGATCATCATTAGGCCGAAGGCGCGAACCGGCTCAATATCCGTCAGCAGCAGCGACGCGAAACCCACCGATGTCGTCAATCCGGCGTAAAGACATGGTCCGAGCTTGCGCCGGAGCGTGCGGGTGACCAGCGCGGCCTGGTCGGCCTGCCGGTCTGCCTCGGCTTCTTCGCGGTATTGCACGATCAAATGCACCACCACCGCCAGGGTCAACACCAGCTGCAGCGCGATGAAATTGGCGGAAATCACCGTGGCCTTGAGGCCCAGCAGGCCAAACAAACCCACCGTCATTATCACGCTGACCCCGCAGCAGACCAGCGGCAGCAACACCCAGCGCAGGCGGCGAAACACCAGCAGCAACACCAGGCTGATCATCCCCAGCACAGCCAGGCCGAAGACCTGAAGATCGCTGCGAACCATGCGGATCAGATCCACACCGAGCACCTCGGCCCCGCCCAGGTAAATATTGGCCCGGTCCCGGTATTCATCCGCGAGGTCGCGAATGGCGGCGATATCGTCAACACGCGCGCGGCGCTGCGCTTTTTCCAGCGGGCTCGCTTGTTCACGCAGCCGGGCTAGCTGCGCGGTCTGCTCCTCGGTGAGCGCGCCCTCCAGCCGTCCGGACTGAATCTCGACAATCTGCTCCTGCAAGCGATCCAGCTCCGGGTTGTTGCGGAACAGCACCTGGATGGCTGTCGCGGTGAGGTCTTCGTTGACCAGAAGACCTTGGTAGATCGGGTGCCCTTCCAAGGTCTGGCGCAACGACTCCGGGCTGCTCGACCGGTTCTCCAGCAACCAGGCATCGGGGTCGAAATCGCTCGAAAGCTGCACCGAGGCATCGGCGGGAATCAGCGGAACATTGACCAGGGACCGCGCGGATCTCACCGTCGCGAGCTGACTGATGTCGCGGCTCAGGACACGCAGATCATCCAGAGACTCGGCGTCGAACAAACCGTGCCCGGCGGGCTCGTAGGCCACGAGGACAAAGGCCTCGGAGGCAAAGCGCTGCTGAACTACCCGTGCCTGGATGTAGTCCCGATTGCCTTCGGAGATCAGCGTCTCGGCCGAGGCGTTGATCTCGAAGCGGGGAGCGAAGACAGCCAGCGCCCCCGCCAGCACCGCGAATGCCGCCAATACCCACCAGGCATGGCGGACCAGCCACTCCGATGGCTTCATTGCTGCGCCTCGTCCGGCAGATTCGGGGACTTGCGCGGATAGTCCTCATCGCGCTGCACCCCCTGCATGTAGAGGTTGCGCATGAAGATGTACGGATCCTCCGCGTGCTCCTGCAGCTTCTTGTACTGCTGCGCGCTAGGGCCGTACTCCTGGAGCACGTCAAATCCGTTGATCAGCGTCGCCTCGGGTTGCTCGGCGAGGTAGGGGATCGGGTTCAAAAAGTAGTCGACCACCAGGCCGGAGCCGCGGCGCAGATCCGCCGGTCCGTAGAATGGCAGGACGACGAAGGTGCCCTGACCGGCGCCGTAGCCATCCAGCGTGTCGGCAAACCCGGTGTCTTCCTGCTCCAGCCCCATCCAGGCCTTGGCTGGATCGAACAGCCCCGCCAGGCCAACCGTCGAATTAACCAGAAACCGCGTGGTGTCGATGCCGGCGGCCCTGAACCGGCCCTGCAACAGAAAGTTGACCGTGCGAATCGGCATCTTGATGTTGTCGAACGCATTGCCAATACCGGCACGAACGGGTCGCGGAACCACGGTTTCATAGCCTTTCGACACCGGCGAAATCACATACCGGTAGGTGACATCGTTAAACGCGAAGACTGCACGATTCACCCGAATCAGCGGATCAGGCGGCGCCTCGTAGGCCACGACCGTCGGCTCGATGTCCTTGGCGGTGGAGGGAACTGGCGGCGCGCTGGCGGCGTCGGAAGCCTGATTGGCAGAAGCCGTAGGCTCGGATGCGGGCTCGGGCTCCACCGGTTGGCTGGCGCAGCTAGCCACTGCGAACAAACAAGCCACCACCCCTGCACGCAGCAGATTTGCGGTGTGGTCATTCCAGCTACGTGGCCTCGCAGACTCGGCCGGCATCGCGTCTCCTTGACGACATGGATGCCGCATCCTGCAGCATCACTCCCGCCCCCGTACCACTGACCCTAACCGACCCGCTGGGTTCACAACCAATCGGTCATCAGGATGCCGATGCTGATCCGGTTGTGATGGTCCTGATAGTCGATCAGGCTTTCGGCGTAGCCGGTGAAGAACTGCACGTACCCACGTGCCCGGCCGGTCCAGGGAAAACTCCAGCCCAGCTCCAGACTGCCGCGGTTGTCGGCACGGGCATTGTTGCGCCACACAGCCGAGTAGGTGTCATTGTCGTTGCGCCAGGCCACCACCATCTCGAATTGACCGGCGTAGCGTTCGATATTCGGATTGTCATCGCCGCGGGGGTCGTCCGGCGCTTTCTTCTCCCGATCCGGGATGCGAATCCATGGCTGAAACGCGACCATCAGGTCTTCCACTTCCCAGATAAAGGTTGAGTAAACCCGGTTCCAGCTTCTGGATTCCGGGAGATCCCGTCCGTTGGACTGGTGATTGATGCCGACTGTGATCCGGTCCAGCCGCGTGCCCAGTACCGGCCAATCGACGTCAAAGCTCAGAAACGCCTCGGGCTCGTGATTGGTTTCACGAAAGGGTCGCGACTGCGAAGCATCGTAGGCCTGCCAAAACGACCGCGCCGTGTAGGCGATCGACAGATCGCCGCCGCTGCCCAGTACATCCCGCAGGATCGGAATGCGGAAGCTGAGCTGAAACTTCACTTCCAATCGTTCCGAGAGACCGTTGCCGTTCGTGCTCGCGACATTGGGGCTGTCCTGGTACGCCAGCGGCAGCACATAGTTCGGCCGATAGGGCGTGAGCACGAAGGGATTCAGCTCGGTCACCTGCTCGAAGCGCAACCGGCGTTCCAGAGCCGTCCCGCCCGAGCTGCCTTGAGCCTGGTTAACTTGCTGGGCGGAGAGGCCGTTGCGGAGCTGGTCTTCGCAGGCCAGACGCAGCGTCTGCACCTCAACATCCGGTGGAGCCGTCGCCACGAGGTCACGCATGCATGCCTCGATATCTCCAGCATCGATCGTGTTCGCGCTCCCCGCTTGCGCCCCTGCTGCTGACACAAAACCCAGGCTTGCCAACGCAAGCCCTCCTATCGCCGCACGCATCATGGCACTCCAAGAACCCGGCTGGTTGAATGTGGTTGGAAAGGCAAAGCCAGCTCACGTCGGCGCCAGCGCGTCGCCGCCAGCCCGCTGGTAAATCCGGCATCGTGTGTGGCCTCGCGGTTGTGCGCCATTGCGCGACACGATCAGCCTGTGCCTAAACTTCCGATCATCTTAACGACAAGGACAAGCCACGCATGGAATTTACCAAGGAGATGTTGAACGACCCACAGGCGCTGCTGCTCCTGGGCATACCGATTGCCAAGGGCCTGGTGTCCGCCATCGCCATCTTCTTCATCGGCCGCTGGGTAGCGCAGCTGATTATCAAGCTGGCGAAAAAGGCGATGCACCGCGCCAAACTGGACGAAACCCTGATCACGTTTCTCAGCAATGTCGCCTACGGGCTGCTGCTGGCGATCATCATCATCTCCGCGCTGGGTCAGCTGGGCGTGGACACAACCTCCGCCGCCGCACTGCTCGGTGGCGCTGCACTGGCGATTGGTCTGGCCTTGCAGAACCAGCTCTCGTCCTTCGCCGCCGGCGCGATGTTGATTCTGTTCCGGCCGTTCGCCAAGGGCAACGTCGTGGACATCGGCGGCCAGCTCGGGATCGTCGAGGAGATCAAGATCACCTCCACCATCCTCAAGACCTTCGACAACCAGCTCGTGTGGCTGCCGAATGCCAGCGTCTGGGGCAACAAGATCACCAACTACAGCGCCTTGCCGACGCGGCGTGTCGACCTCGCCATCGGCATCGGGTATGGCTCGGATCTGAAAAAGGCCAAGGATTTGCTGGTGGACATGCTCAAAGAGGAGCCACGCATCCTGGATGATCCCGCCCCCAGCGTGGTCGTGAGCAACCTCGGCGACAGCTCCGTCGACTTTGCCGTGCGCGGCTGGGCGGCATCCGCCGATTGGTGGGGAACCCGCTGCGACCTGATCGAGCGGATCAAGCTGACATTCGACGAGAACGATATCGAGATTCCGTTCCCGCAGCGTACGGTTTATCTGCGCGGTGAAGCGTCGGCGACCGAGGAAAAGTAGTCGCTAGGCGCCAACGAAAACACCCCGTCTAACGGGGTGTTTTCATATGGTGGCGTGAGCAGAGCAGTGGTTCTTCAATCACGCCCGGTCAGGTGGGCACCAAGGCGCAGACGCAGCGCGTTGAGCTTGATAAACCCGGCCGCGTCGGCCTGGGAGTAGGCGCCGGCATCGTCTTCAAACGTTGCGATGCGCGGGTCGAACAGACTGTCGAACTCCGAACGACGACCCAACACTTCGACATTGCCCTTGTAGAGCCGCAACCGGACATCACCATTGACCGGGCGTTGGCTGTCGTCGATGACCTTCTGCAACAGCTTGCGCTCGGGCGCGAACCAGTAGCCGTTGTAGATCAACTTGGCGTAGCGTGGCATCAACTCGTCTTTCAGGTGGGCGACCTCGCGATCCAGGGTGATCGATTCGATCGCCCGATGCGCCTTGAGCAGGATGGTGCCGCCGGGCGTTTCGTAACAGCCGCGCGACTTGATGCCGACATAGCGGTTCTCGACGATGTCGATACGCCCGACACCATGCTCGCCACCGACAGCATTGAGCTTGGCGAGCACCTGGTAGGGCGTCATCGCCTCACCATCAATGGCGACGACATCACCATGAGCGAATGTCAGCGTCAGTTCCAGCGGCGTGTCCACGGCCTCGCGCGGATCCTTAGTCCATAGCCACATGGCGGGATCGGGCGATACCCAGGGGTCTTCCAGCTCGCCGCCTTCGTAGGAAATGTGCAGGGCATTGGCGTCCATGGAATACGGCGAGCCGCCATCCTTTTTCCGCGTGATCGGGATGTTGTTGGCCTCTGCATAGGCGATCAGCTTCTCGCGTGCATTCAGATCCCAGAACCGCCAAGGTGCGATCACCTGGATATCCGGCTTGAGAGCGTAGGCGCCCAATTCGAAGCGAACCTGATCGTTACCCTTTCCAGTCGCGCCATGGGCAATGGCATCGCCGCCCGTCTGCTCGGCGATCTCCACCAGGCGGCGGGCAATCAGCGGACGCGCGATCGAGGTCCCGAGCAGGTATTCCCCCTCGTAGATCGCGTTGGCGCGAAACATCGGGAATACATAGTCGCGGACGAAGGTCTCGCGCAGGTCCTCGATGAAGATTTCCTCCACGCCGAGGGCTTCAGCCTTGGGCCGGACCGATTCGACCTCTTCGCCCTGCCCCAGATCGGCAGTGAAGGTGACGACCGGGCACTGATAGCGATCCTGCAGCCACTTGAGAATGACTGAGGTATCCAGGCCTCCGGAGTAGGCGAGAACGATCTTGCTGGGTTGACTCATGGTCCGTGCTCGTTTGCTGCGGGTCAGGCGAAAGGCGCGAGAGTATAGCCTGATAGACTGCCGATTCCTCCGCTACACCCCGGTCCCAACGTGTCCGAAAACCCGGCGGCCAACCCGGCCATCGCCAAACGCTTTCGTGGATTTCTGCCTGTCGTCGTGGACGTGGAAACCGGTGGTTTCAACGCGGCAACCGACGCCTTGCTGGAAATCGCGGTGGTGCTGGTGAGAATGGACGAGACCGGGCGTCTTTATCGGCACGAAACGGCGGCGTATCACGTCAAACCCTTCGAAGGCTCCAACCTGGAGGCGGCCTCGCTTGAGGTCAACAAAATTGACCCATTCCACCCGCTACGTCCGGCGGTTACCGAGCAGGACGCGTTGTCACGGCTGTTCAAGGAGATACGGGCTGAGATCCGCGCCACCGGCTGCACCAAGGCCGTGCTGGTCGGGCACAACGCGCACTTTGATCTCGGCTTCCTGAACGCCGCAGTGGCGCGAACCGGCATCAAGCGCAATCCGTTCCATCCCTTTTCGGCATTCGATACCGCGACCCTGGGCGGCGTGGCCTACGGACAGACCGTACTCAAGCGCGCGCTGTTGGCCGCCGGCCTCAGTTACGACGATGCCGCGGCGCATTCAGCACGTTATGACACCGAACAGACGGCTGATCTGTTCTGCCAGATCGTCAATCAGTTTCAGCCCATATTCGAGTCCGTGGCCGCCAGCGCTGCGGTCAACGCAGTACCCCCCGCGCTGTCATAGAAGCTTCACGATGCGTTAATGTCGCGACAATAGACCGGTCCTAGACTTCGACCATTCGAACTGCCGGCAGGTGAAGCATGGCTGTTACATCGCGAGACACACGTCAACAACCCGACCTGACGTCCAGGTTTGTTCACGAGTTCGCCGTCAGTGACGCGGACGTGAAAGCCTGCCAGCAGTTGCGCTACAAAATCTTCGCCGAGGAGATGGGCGCCCAGATCGACGGCGGCGAGGACAAGCGCGATGTCGACCACTTCGATGCGTTCTGCCACCACCTGATCGTTCGCGACAGGCATAGCAATCGCATCATCGCCTGCACCCGTCTGCTGACCTGCGAGGCAGCCGCACAAGCCGGCGGGTTTTATTCGTCGGGCGAGTTCGAGCTGGATCGCATCGCGGCGCTGCCAGATCGCAAGGTCGAGGTGGGCCGGACCTGTGTCGATGCCGAATTCCGCACCGGCGCCATCATCTCAAAGCTGTGGCAAGGACTCACCGCGTTCGTGGCCCAGCACAATTACCGCTACCTGTTCGGCTGCGCCAGCGTCGGCCTCGACGATGGTGGCGAGCAGGCCAGCGCGATCCTGGACAAGATCGAACGCCGCTACATGGCACCGGAAGCGATTCACGTGACACCCAAGCGTCCGTACAGGCTGCAACGGCCTCCGGCGGAAGTCGCGATGCGCATGCCCCCGCTGCTCAAGGCCTATGTCAGCCTCGGCGCCAAGGCCTGCGGCGCGCCGTACTGGGACGAATCCTTCAATTGCTGCGACGTGTTCATGTTGCTCGATATTCATGAAATGGCGCCGCGTTACGTCCGCCGGTTCATGCCCGCTGACAATGCCCCGGCACGGAGCGCAGGCCATCATCCGGCTCACGCTTAGGAGCCTGCTTGTCGCAGCACACCTGCTGCTCGGACTGCTGATCAGCCTGCTCATCGATGTACTGGCTGCATTGGGGCCGCCGCGCGGACGCATCGTGCAGTGGTGGCACCGCCAGTTGTGCCGCTGCCTGCGGGTCAAGATCCACGTGCATGGCGCCCGGCCGAAGTCGGCGGTGATGCTGGTCAGCAACCATGTGTCCTGGCTGGATATTCCAGTACTCGGCGCGCTGGTGACCACACGCTTTGTCTCCAAGTCTGAGGTCGCGGCTTGGCCCGTGATCGGACGTCTCGCAAGAGCCTCTGGCACCGAGTTTCATCGTCGCGGGGGCGGCGCCAACGGGACACGCCGCCTGATCACCCGACTCACCGGCCATCTCGACAACGGCCAGACCATCACGGTGTTTCCCGAAGGCACGACGACATTGGGAGCCACCACCCGGCGCTTTCAGCCTCGGCTATTCGCCGCGGCGGTTGAATCAGGCCGTTCGGTGGTCCCCGTGCTCCTGCGATATGGGCCAGACCCGGAAACGGCGACCATCACGCCCTATGTGGGCGACGACATGTTCGTGCCGCACCTGCTGCGCATGCTGCAGCGGCCACGCATTGTCGTGGATGTCTGGTTCCTGGATAGCCTGAGCAGCGAGGGCAGCGACCGAACGACGCTGGCGCGCCAAGCGCAGCATGCCATCGACACGCAGTTGGCGAAGTCGCCCCCCGAACTGCTTCCGGAACGCGAACCGGCGTTGCCACGCCATCGATTGCCGATCTGACGATCTAACAGCGGGCTCGCAGCGTCAGCGGTGATTGACCTCGGCCAGCCGTTCTGGCGTGCCGATATCGCTCCATACCCCGTCGTAAACCTCGCCGCTCACGGCGCTCTGCGCCATCGCCCGGCGTAGGCAAGGTGCCAACGCAAAGGCCCGCGCTTGCCGGCCAGCGACCAGCGCGGGGTGAATCAGGCTGATTCCGCTGAAGGTCCATGGCGGTACAGCGGCATCCACGACCTGTCCGTCCACGAGGTCGAAATCCGCGCGCATGCCGGGCAATGGCGGCACCAGAACCAGATGGGCCAGGCGCCCCGCCGGCCAGTCCAGGGTCGCCAACCGAGCAAGGGGGAAATCGCTCCAAACGTCTGCATTGCAGACCAATACCGGCTCGTCAGCCGGCAGCAAGGGCAACGCATTGGCGATGCCACCTCCAGTTTCCAGCGCTGCCTCGCCCTCGTCGGAATAGCGCACGCGCAAGCCCCAGCGGGCGCCGTCCGCCACGTAGCTGCGGATCTGGTCCGCCAGCCAGGCAACATTGATCACGACATCGCCGATGCCCGCCTGTGCCAGCGCGCTCAGACGCCAATCGATCAGCGGCCGACCGCACACCTCGATCAGCGGTTTCGGTGTGGTATCGGTCCAGGGTCGCAGACGCGATCCGCGACCCGCCGCCAGTATCATCGCGTGACGCATCAGAATCCGCCCAGGCTAAAGCGCGCCGCCGACCGGGGTCGGCACATCGAAATCGCTGAGCATGTCACCGAGCGGCGCCAGTTCCGGATACCGCGCACAGACATCCAGCAGATGTTGCTGCACGCGCGGCAGGTCATTCAGGTAGTTCGACTTTCCATCGCGATGGTGCAGCCGGCAGAAGATGCCCAGCACCTTCAGGTGACGCTGCACGCCGGTGAAGTCGAACCAGCGCGTCACCGTTCGTGGGTCGGCTGACCAGACACCGGCGTCCGTCAGGCCAGCGCTCCAGCGCTCCAAGCCCTGGCGCTGCACATGTTCAGGCCAGACGACGTAGCAATCACGCAGCAGCGAAACGATGTCGTAGCAAAGCGGGCCGTGCATGGCATCCTGAAAATCGAGCATGCCCACCAGACGGCCATCCGCCACCATCAGGTTGCGTGAGTGATAATCACGATGCACGAAGCCGCTGGGCTGGGCCGTGACCTCGGCCGCAACTAGCGCCATGAGCTGATCGAGCGCGGCCCGACGCTTGGCGCTCGGGTCCAGGCCGTGGTGCCGCTGGAGAAACCACTCCGGGAACAGGCGCATTTCACGCAGCAGAACATCCGTGTCGTAAGCCGGCAATTTCTGTAGCCGGGGGGACGCCTGCGCCTTGACCTGCAGGTCCACCAACGCGTCGATGGCCTGCTCCAGCAATGGAATGGCCTCGGGTGCGTCGACGCGATCCAGCAACACCGTGTCGCCGAGATCGTCGAGCAGCAGAAATCCGGCATCGGGTTCGTCGGCATGCACGCGAGGCGCTAACACCCCCCAATCGGCAAGCCAGCCCGCCACCTGCATGAACGCATCCAACGGCTCATGCTCGGGCGGCGCATCCATGACGATGTACCGCTGCTGATCGCTACGCGCGCGAAAATAGCGGCGGAAGCTCGCATCCGCCGACGCCGGAGCGAACCTCCACGCTCGATTCGGCCGGATCCGCCTGACCCAGGCTTCCAGATCGGTCCGGCGCGGGTCCTGGCTGTCGTCACTCACTCCATGCACTCCGTATACTGTGCGACCCGTTGTTCCGGCGCTTGTCCCGTCTCATTGGCCCGCTCCACTTTCTTTGTTGCCAGTTGGCTCGCAATTGCCGGAAGCGCTAGTGCTGCGACCGACGGCTGCCCCATTTTTGCCGATTCGGCCCCCGAGGCGCGAACCGAGCCAACGGTGCAACTCAGCGCTGACCATGTCGATGCGACAACGGACGGCAAGACCCGGCTGGAAGGCGATGTCACGCTCCACTATCAAGACAAGCGCATTCGGGCTCCGATGGTCGAATACGATCGCGCAACCGGCGAGGCACGCACCGATGGCGGCGCCGAATTCGCCAACTCGGAGTATGCCATCGGCGCCGAACGCGCCTCCGTTGATCTGAATACCTCCACCGCGCTGTTCGAGAACGCCGATTTCACGCTGTACGCGCGGGGCGCGCGCGGCCAGGCGGACCGCATTGATCTGAACGATGACCTCAGCGTGTCCATGGACCGCGTGCAGTACACAACCTGCTCACGCCCCAACCGTGGCTGGAAGCTCAAAGCTTCGCAGATCACCTTGGACCCGCAAGAGGGCCTGGGGACCGCAACCCATGCCCGGCTGAACTTCCTCGGCGTGCCAGTCCTCTATGCGCCGTATTTCTACTTTCCCATCGACGACCGTCGGCGCACGGGTTTCCTGATGCCCAGCATCGGCGACTCGGCCGAAACCGGCTTCGACGTCTCGACACCGTTCTATTGGAATCTGGCGTCTTGGTACGACGCGCTGATCACGCCGCGCTACATGGCGCGACGCGGCGCCCAGCTCCAGGCCGAGGGCCGCTACCTGCTAGACCAAGGTCGCGGCGAACTACGCTACGAGTATCTGCCCAACGACGAAACCCTGCAGATCCGGCGCACCCTGTTCGGGTTCGAACATCAGGGCGTATTGTCCGACCGCTGGGAGATCGCTGCGGATTTCACCGAAGTCAGCGACCGTGGCTATTTCGAAGACCTGGGGACGACACTCGATCTGGCGGCCATCTCGCATCTGGAGCGCGAGGCGCGCATCGCCTATCAGGCACCTGCGTGGTTCTCGACATCGCTGACGGTGGAGGACTATCAGACCATCGATCGCACGGTTGCACCGGCGGATGAACCCTACCGCCGCCTGCCCCGGCTGCAACTCAACGCCTTGTCGCCCAACGACTGGAACCGGATGCGCGTAGGCCTGTCCAGCGAGTATGTGAACTTCGAGCGCGACAATGCCGTGGAAGGCACCCGGCTGGACCTCAACCCGTTTGTGCGTCTGCGCCATGACGCGGTGGGCTGGTTCGTCGCCAGTCAGGTGGACTACCGCTACACCGCCTACGATCTTCGCGACCGCAACGACGGCCGGCCGACGACGATTACACGACAACTCCCCTCGGCGAGCCTGGATGCCGGATTGCGCTTTGACAGGATTGTCAGCCCGGGTCTGGTGCAGACGCTCGAACCGCGCGTCTACTACCTGTACACACCCTACCGGGACCAGGACGCCATTCCGCTGTTCGAAACCGATGACCCCGACTTCAGTTTCGTACAGCTGTTTTCGCGCAACCGGTTCTCCGGTGTCGACCGGGTGGCGGACGCAAACCAGATCACCGCGGCATTCACCACCCGTATTTTGGAATTGGGCACCGGAAAAACTCGCTTCGAGGCCGCGCTGGGCCAGATTTATCGCTTGCAGCCCTCCGAGGTGACGCTGCCAGACGAGCCCAACACCAGCGGGCGCGATAATTCCGACATCGTCGGCACAATGCGCTGGCTACCATTCGACTGGCTACGCCTCGGCGTAGGTGCGCAGTGGGACCCCGCCCGGACGCAGCTCAACCGAGCGAATACCTCGGTGAAGTTCAGACCACGGCCCGGTTATCGATTCGACCTGGGCTATCGATTCCGGCGTGATCTGCTGGAGCAAACCGATCTGGTGGTGCAGCTTCCTCTAACCCAGAGCTGGTCGGTTGTCGGCCGGTGGAACTACGCCCTGGACGATGCCAGCACGCGCGAAGCCTTGTTAGGCGCGGAATACAAGGCCTGCTGCTGGACCGGCCGGGTTGCTTGGCGGCGCTACATCGCCAACACGCGCGGCGAGTTCAATACCAGCCTTTATCTACAACTCGAACTGACCGGCCTGTCGCAAATCGGAGCCGGAATCCGGGAATTCCTTCCTGACTGACCGAACCGCGTCACGCCCGACGAGGTCAACCCCTATAATGCGCCCACGCGTCTAGAGCCGAACACCATGAAACACCTGCTACGCGCCGTGGTCACCACCATCGCGCTCACCTCCTCCGCCCAAGCCGCCCAATTGGTCGACTACGTCGTCGCCGTGGTAAACGAGGACGTGATCCTCAACAGCGAGCTGGAACAGGCGGTGGAATCGATCGAGCGTCAGATTCGCGCATCGGGTAACACGCCACCGACCGAAACCGAGCTGCGTGAGCAGATGCGCGAACGATTGATCATGCAGACACTGCAAGCCCAACGGGCCGAGCAGCGGGGCATCCGCGTCACCGACGACGACCTGAACAAGGCTCTGCTCCAAATCGCTCAGCAGAACGGGATGGACTTGCGTGACTTCGCGCGGGCCCTGCGGGCCGAAGGCGTGGACTTCCTGCTCGTGCGTGAGCAGGTTCGCAACGAATTGCTGGCCACCAGTCTGCGGCAGCGGGAAGTCGATGCCCGCGTCAATGTCACGGACCGCGAGATCGATGCGTTTCTGGCCAAAACACGCAAGAACGACCAGGCCACCGAATATCGCCTCGAGCACATCCTTGTCTCCGTTCCGGATGGCAGCACTGACGACGTGAAGGACGCTGCCCGCGCCGAAGCCGAACAGATTCGGCAGGCGGTCGAAGATGGCGCAAGCTTCTCGCAGATGGCCATCGGGCGTTCCGATGCCACGACCGCACTCGACGGCGGCGATCTGGGCTGGCGAACCGCGGGCGCGTTGCCGACGGTGTTCGCCGACGAGGTGGACGACATGAGCGTCGGCGCCGTCAGCCAGGTGATCGAAACCGGCAGCGGCTTTAACCTGATCCGGCTTGCCGATCAGCGCGGAGGCCAAGCCGCGCAAATGATTACCGAAACCCGCGCGCGTCACATTCTGCTCCAACCCAACGCCATCCGTGACGAGACAGCCACGCGCGAGCAGGCCGCCGAGCTGCTGGAGGAGCTTAAGGGCGGCCGTGACTTCGCGGAAGTCGCCCGCGAGTACTCGGATGACAGCGGCTCGGCCAACCAGGGCGGCGACCTGGGGTGGCAGCCACCGGGCGGATTCGTGCCGGCATTTGAAGAGCGGCTGGATTCGCTGGACAACGATGAGATCAGCGAGCCTTTCGAAACCCAGTTCGGTTGGCATATCGTTCAGTTGATCGACCGTCGTCAACGTGACAGCGCTGAAGACATCGCACGCAACCAGGCGCGCCAGGCCATCCGCCAGCGCAAGGTCGGCGAGGAGTACGAAGACTGGCTGCGTCGCCAGCGTGCCGAGGCCTATGTCGAACTGCGTGCCGAGCCTACGATCACCCAAAACGACGCCAGTACCGCGACTGAATCCTGATCCGCGAGCCCGGATGAGCCGCCCGCTGGTCATCACCCCGGGGGAACCGGCGGGCATCGGTCCCGACATTGTGCTGCAGTTGGCCGCAGCCGGTTTTGACCCTGGCTGCCGCTGGTTTGTGGTTGCCGATCCGGCCGTGCTGACGCAGCGAGCCAATCAACTGGATCTCGCGGTTCATTGTGACGCGATAGGCTCCCCGCTGGACGCGCCGCCGCCCCGGCAGGGCGTTCTGCCATTCGTCCCGCACGAGGCCGGCGCCGTTGTCATCGCGGGGCAGCCGCAGACAGCCACGGCCGCGCACGTGCTCGCGGCCTTGAGGCTCGCCGTGGACTGGGTTGCGGCCGGACAATGCAGCGCCCTGGTGACCGGTCCGATTCAGAAAAGCATCATTAACGAAGCCGGCATTCCGTTCAGCGGCCACACCGAAGCCGTGGCACGCCAACTGGGCGATGACCTTCCCGTCATGATGCTGGCCGGGCCGACACTACGCGTTGCGCTGGCCACCACACACCTGCCGCTGAGCGCGGTCCCCAAAGCGGTCACGCGAGCAACGGTTGAGGCAGTGATACGAACCGTGGATCGCGATCTGCGATCGCGCTTTCGCATTTCGGCACCCCGCATTCGGGTCGCGGGGCTCAATCCGCACGCCGGCGAAGCCGGTCACCTGGGCACCGAAGACATGACTGAAATCCAACCGGCCATCGAGGCCTGCCAACGTGATGGTCTGAACGTGACAGGACCCTATCCGGCCGACACCTTGTTCAATGCCAGCCTGCGCGAACAAACCGACGCGTTCGTCGCGATGTATCACGATCAGGGCTTGCCGGTGGTCAAGGCACTGGACTTCGGCGACGTGGTGAATGTGACCTTGGGGCTTCCGATCGTCCGAACGTCCGTGGACCACGGCACCGCTCTGGACAAGGCCGGGACCGGTGCCGCCGATCCGCACAGCCTGTCGGTCGCCATGCGTCTGGCCGCACAACTTGCCCCGACGGGCAGCGCTATGAGCGCGCCATGAACCACCCCACCCAACACCGCGCCCGGAAACGCTTCGGTCAGCATTTTCTGCATGATAAAACGATGATCGGGCGCATCATCGACGCGATTCGACCGCTGCCCGGCGAGCATGTCGTGGAAATCGGACCGGGCCTGGGCGCGCTCACCGACCCGCTGTTACGAACCGGCATCTTGCTCACGGCCGTCGAGATTGATCGGGATCTGGCGCAACGCCTGCGAGACACTTATGCAGGCGATGAACGATTCACGCTCATCGAATCCGATGTGCTCAAGGCGCCGCTGGATGCCATCCAACCACGACCATTGCGACTGGTTGGCAACCTGCCCTACAACATCTCGACACCATTGATCTTCCGCCTGCTCGATCTGCCGGAGGTGCGCGACATGCACTTCATGCTGCAGAAAGAGGTCGTGGACCGCCTGATTGCTTCGCCGGGTTCGTCCGACTACGGCCGGCTCAGCGTCATGGCCGCGGCAAAGGCGCAGGCGCAGTCGGTCCTGCGCGTGGCACCCGGGGCGTTTTCTCCGCCACCGAAGGTCGATTCCGCCGTCGTTCGGCTCATTCCCCGTACGCCTGACTTTGTCGTTCCCCCGGGAGATGCCTTCGATCAGGTCGTGCGCCTGGCCTTCTCCGCCCGCCGCAAGACTTTGGCCAACGGCTTGAAGCCGGTTCTGACCCGTGAGCAGATTGGGGCCTGCGACGTGGACCCGGGAATTCGCCCTGAACAGGTCACGCCAGCGCAGTTCGCTCAGCTGGCCGGTGTAGTGGCAGCCCAGAATCAAACACGATAACGTCTGCCGTCCTCTTGACGAACGAAGACCCCATGAGCGCATACCAACACATTCTTGCTCCGGTCGATCTGCGTCAACACAGTCATATCGTGCTCCACCGGGCCGCATTCGCCGCATCCATGCACAACGCCAAACTCAGCGTGCTGCATGTTGTGGAGTATCTGCCGCTCGATCCAGTGGGCGATACGCTGTCCCCAACGCCGATGGAAGTCACGGACGAACTCGCGAAACAGGCGGAGACCCGCATTGCCGAACTCTGCAATGAACTCGGCGTGGAGACCCACCAACAGATCGTACGGGTGGGCGCGACCCAGGACGAAATCGTCGAAACCGCGCGCGAGCAGGGCGCTGACCTGATCGTGATCGGCAACCATGAGCGACACGGTCTCGGCGTCTTGTTCAGCCGCACCGAGGACCGGGTTCTGCACTCGGCCACCTGCGACATTCTCGCCGTCCATTTGCCGACGGACTAATCGCGCGGCCCCATCAACGCGTGGAGCGCACCATCTCGGCAAAGGCCTCCACGCCCACCGGCCTTGCGACCGCAGGACCGGCCACGTAGTCAACGCCTGCCCTGGCGAGGCTATCCATCGATTGCGACTGGCCGACTCCAGCCGCGATGACCTGAGCCCCTAAACCGTTCGCAGTGGCCACCAGGGTCTTAAGCGTCGCCTGCGAATCCGCCTGCCCCAAGGTGCGGACAACCGCCGCCGGGATGGTGGCAAAACGAATCGGACACTGCGCCATCCGCCCCAGGCGCTGGTAGCCGGCCCCGAATTCAAGAATGTCGAACTCAACACCGTTGTCGCGCAGCACCGTGAAACCGGCCGTCGCGCCTTCCAATACATCCAGCAAGCCGCCCTCTTCCAGCCCGAGCACCAGCCGATGACCCGGCATGTCGTAACGGGTCAGCAGGTCGGCAACCTTGATTGCGAAGTCGCGCCGCCGAAGCTGCCAGGTCGACAACGCGACCAGAAACGGCCATTCGCCCTGGCGCTCCGTATCGGGCAGCGACTGATAGAGTTCACAAGCGCCCCGGAGCACACGAAGCTCGAGTTGCTCCAATACCCCGGTCCGCTGTGCCGCTTCGTAGAGTGCCGTTTGATCGACCGGTCCAATGTCAGGCGGCGACCATTCCACCCGCACGTGAACAGCACCCAGACGGCGCGACTCCGTATGCACGACGGGCCGGGCGACGATCTGAAGTTCGTCGAGCGCGATGGCGTTGCGCAACACCTGATCGATATGCAGCGTGCGTTGGGCATCCGGCGTGATCTCGGCGTCGTAGATCCGGTAATTACCCCGCCCGGCACGCTTGACGGCATACATGGCCTCGTCAGCATGACGCAGCAGCGATTGCGCATCGACATGATCCATCGGGTAGATGGAGATGCCCATGCTAATGCCGATGGTGATCTCGTGCTGGTCGATCTGGAACGGCGCCTCGAATAGCTGCAGCAGCTTGCTCGCGATGCGCTCTACATCTGCGCGATCGACCACGCCATTGAGCAGCAGGGTGAACTCGTCGCCTGCGAGGCGAGCGACGGTGTCGGTCATCCTCACACCTTCGAGCAAGCGCTGGCCCACCGCTTTGAGCAGACCGTCACCGACCTCATGTCCCAGCGTGTCATTGACGCGCTTGAACAAGTCCAGATCGACGAACACCAACGCCAGCAAACGACCCGTCCGGTCGCTGCGGTGCATCCCCTGCTCCAGGCGGTCCATGAATAGCAGCCGATTGGGTAACTCGGTGAGCACATCATGGTGCGCGATGAATTCCAGGCGGGCTTCCGCCTCTCGCCGCGCGGTGATTTCTTCCGCAATGGCGAGGAACACCGGCGGCTGCTCACGCTGTGAATATGACAGCGTGATCTCCACCGGGTAACTGCCGCCGTCCGCACGGCGATGATCGGTCTGGTAGGTCACGGACTCCAGCCCCCCTGCGCGAAGCTGGGCCAGACGGTCATGAAACTCGGCCTCCTCCAGTTCTGGCGCCAGATCGAGGGGGGTCATCCGCAACAGCCGCTCGCGATCGTAACCGAGCATATCCAGCGCGCCTCGGTTGGCGTCCAGGAAGTACAGCGTCTGCGCGTCAAACAGATACACCTCTTCGCCTGCGCTATCGAACAGGCGTCCCAGCCGTTGCGACAGGTTCACCTCGGAGGCTTCATGGCTACGATCTCGCAGCGTCAGCAGGTACCGCGCCTCGCCGTCAGCCGGCAGACGGTTCACGATCAGGTGCACAGGAAACGTCGTGGCGTCCTTGCGCCAACCGACCACCTTGGGCCGCTGGCCGTCGTCACCGCCGACGTAATCGTCCAGGCGCGTGTCGGGTGCGTTGAGAAACGGGACAGGGAGCAGCTTGCTCAGCGAAACCCCGGGCATTTCGGCCTCGGTGTAGCCAAACAGACGCGCAGCGTGCGCGTTGGCATACACGACGGAACCCGCGCCGCTCAGCGTAATCACGCCGTCTGCCAATCGGGCGAGAATGGCTCGCGACTGCTTCAGCTCGTGTTCCAGTGTGCTGTGCGTAGCAGCCAGGCGGGCCGTGTCCTTGAAGAACAGCAAGCTCCCGATGACCGAATTGCCTCGGGTCAATCGCGCGGCACCCGCCGACACCGTATGCGAAAACCCCTGACGGTCGATAATGCCCATCGACTGCGGCGCAATATCATGTTGCTCCCGCAACGCCTGCTCGGCTGGCGTCATCTCGAATTCGCTGTTGTCCGTATCGACGCAGAACACGGAGTACACCAACTGCTGCAACGCGTCATCGTGAGACCAACCCGTCAGGCGACTCGCCTGTGCGTTCATCCAGCGGACGCGAAACTTGGGGTCCGTGACCACGACCGCATAACCCATCAATTCAAACCAGCGCCCCATGCGACGTTGGGCACCGTCTAAGGTGGCCTGCTCGGGCGTTCGAACGGGGCGGGGCGCGCCTGAAACCGGGCGCCGTCCGCGTATCGGAGGGGCTGCAGCCGCCAGCAGCAACCAGAGCATGGCAGCGCAGGAGACCACCAGCGCCACCAGCGCGCGAATGTAGGCAGGTCGCTGCGCCCCATCGCCTGGCGGCCACCAGACCGTGTCCGGGCTTGCAACCGTCAGATAGCCGAGGCCGGTTCCGTTACTGACCAGGCGCACCCGGCGCTCAGCACCGAACCAGTCAATGACCTGACCTTGGGCCGCCGCCCCCCAACGAGCCGGCAACCATGACGGCAAGGGAAGCGTCGCCCGACTGGCAACGGCTAACTCGCGACCGCGAATATCAATGACTTGTGCACGAAGAATTGGGCTGCCCTGCCCCGAGACCAGGGCCGCCGTGCTTGCGGAGATCTTCGCAAACTCCCCGCTGGCCAACGCTTCACTAAATCGAGAGGCTGCCAGTTCAATGCTGGCAGCGGCGACCATCTCACGCTGGAGATGAAGCTGCCGAAGCTGACCCAGCATGAGCGTTACGGCGGCAAACAACGCCAATGCCATGACGATGGCCGTGGTACGAAACCAAGGCATCACGCGACAGACACGCTCCCCCGACCTTCGTTGTTCACCCCCGTTGCCCCCGTGGGTCGTTGCTCAACGTGCTCGACGTCAAGCGCCGCGTTGATGGGTTAACAGCGTCGGGCGCTTGACGGAAACCGACTCGATCGTCACATCGGCTCCGGCAACCTTGATACCCAGCCCGCTGAATGCGTCGGAAAGAGCGTTGGCTACTGCGGGTTCGCTGAGGTCCCGCAACAGTGTGGCGAGGAAGTCATCCAGCGCAGAATCCAGCGGCGCAGGCACCAACGGCAGATCGGCTTGAAGCAAGATGCCACGCACCGCGTCGACCAAGGCCGGCGCCAGATCATCGCTGACCGCCGGTGCCGATAATGTCTGGGGAAACTCCACACCCGCCCCGCCAAAGGTCAGCGGGGTACGGCTTTGGGAAGCGACCTGAACCACGCCGCCGCCAAGGTTTCGAGCACCGCCCAGCAGCCGTGGCAAATTAAGCGTCAGCTGCCGAATTTCGAGCGCGGCAAGCGACGACACCGTTTCTACGTCGATCTCGTGGTACGGCGTCGCCGTCGACGCGCAGCGGATATCGGTCACGGCTGCCGAGGCCTCCGCCAGTGCCGCGTGCACGTCGACGTGGAGCAATGCCGTCGCCGGGGTAGCGCCAAGCAGGGATAGCCGCGCATCGACGGTTATCTGTGCGGTATGAGCCCGCGTCAGCGGTTCACCCTCTTCGGAAAACGCCTCACCCCCGATGGCCACAGAACCCGGGTCAATCACGGTAACCGTCGGTATAACGGTCGCCACGCCCGGAAGATCCAGGATCGGCGCCAGATCGATGGGCACGACGGCGTTCACCACAAGCCCCGCCGTTTCCACCAAATTGCCAAGGTTGACGAACAACTGATCGTCAATCAGGTTCGGGTCACCGACGATATCGAAGATCTCGCTGGGCACGATAGTGAGGCCCGGATCGAGGCTCACCGACAGAACCCGAAGCGTTTCGTCGACGTAGGGTGGCAGGTCACCAAGCGCTGATTCGTACAGCAGAACGATGAAATCACCCAGTGGCAACTCGACGTTCGACGTCAGGATGTTTTCGCCGTCCAGCAATCCCGCCCCGGCGTCCATCAGCGCGCCGAGTTGGACCTGGGTGTCGAACAGCCCCTGGTACCCGGCGACACTCAGCTCAAGCCGAGACCCACCGCCAAGCATGGTCGAATAAATCGAATGACCGATCGTCGATGTCTCGCCCGTGTCGAAGTTGGCGATGTAGCTCCCAACGAATGGAGCCACTTCGGGCCCTGCGATGGCACTGGCGCTGGCGACCAGCCGTGCGCTGCTCTTCGCACCGAAGGCCTGAGTCAGAAAATTGGGTTGTGGCCGACTCAACGTGACCCGGACGGCAGGCGAATTGCCAAGCTGTCGCGGCGTCGATACCGATCGAAGTCCGCCCTCACGTCGCAACTCCCCAATCACCACTTCGCCGTCTTCCAGCCAGTCCTGGGCGCTGGCGTCACCATTGCGGAGCAAGGACAACCGAGCCTGCTCGTCGGCTAGGGCCGCGTAATCGGTCACACGCCCGTCCAAACAGCCGCCGACCATCATCGCGGCATCCATGGCTGCCATGTTGGCCAGCCGTTGAAGGTCACGTTTGGCAAGATAAAGCTGCGCGGCATGAAACACGAGGCTGAACGCCGAGACCGCAGCCACGGTCGCCAACGCTGCAAAAACTGCTGCAGCGCCGCGTTGACGCCGCCACAGCGTCACGACCCACTCCCCTCCGGTGCGAACTGCTCACGGGGGAACTGAACCGGAATCGGGTGAGAAAAACTGTCGAGATAGCGTTGATAGACACGATCGGCCGCATCGCCATCCATCGGCCGTTCGGCCTTGGAGGCAGCACGACCCGAGGCCTGCAGCTCCAGCCACGCCCGTGTGGCTTCGCCATCGCCCGGCGACGGAGGGGCCGCAAGCGCAGCCGATGCCAGCAGCAGCCCGCCCACTGTCATGACCATTGGAACAGTTTTCATACTGCCCTCCTGCTTATGAGCCACCCAGGCCCCCATGTTGTGAGGCCACGAGACGAGCCGCCTGCTCTTGCAAACGAGCGCGCTCCGCCTCAGGAACGCCATTGTCGTCGGCCAAGGAATCGGCCTGCTCCCGGTTGCCGACCACGTAATGCAGCAGAATCATGTTCCGCGGCGCACGTTGATCGGCCGGAGCCAATTCCATCGCCGTAGCCAGCTGACGAAACGCATTGTCATACTGACCCGCCAATATCATCGCATATCCCAGGTCGTTCCGTGTCGTCGCCTGTGTGGGCCTCAGATTGACGGCACGTTCCAGGTAGCCGAGCGCGATATCGAGGTGATCGCCGGCCAGTAATAACCCCATGCCGTGCGCGGCCTCAGCACCGTAAGGCCCATCCAGTAGCGTCTGGTAAATAGCGCGAGCCTGCGGGACCTCGCCGAGATGTCGCATGCAGTCTGCCTGGAGCAGGAGAATTTCCGGGGTTTCGCCGTACTCCAGGGCGAGCGCGTCAAGGTGGGCGCGGGCCGCGTAGAACTTGCGCTGCGCGATCATCTGCCGAACGAGCTCTGTATGCACCTCCTCGGTGTCCTGCTGGTTGGCAGCACGGACGGCATCCTCCGGTGTTTTGGGCGGAGTCTGGCAAGCACCAAGAACGCCGACCAGCACGCAAACCCCAGCAACGCGACAGCCGGCTTTCACTGCGTAGCTCCCAGCACCCGAAAAATCGACACGAACGGCGGACCCGCGACAAAGATCAGCAGGGCGGGAAGAAAGCACAGGACCATAACCACGGTCATGCGGCCCGACAGCCGGTTCACCGCTTCCCGCATCTCGAAGACACGCCGCTCTTCCATCACGGTCAGGGCCTCGGCCAGTGGCTCGCGCAGCTCCCCGCCGTAGCGGTCGGCCTGTCGCAGAATCGACAGCACCGTTTCCAGCTCGCCCACATCCAGGGCAGCACCCAGCTGCTTGAGCACCTGTGCCGTATCCCCTCCGGCTTCGATCTGCCGCAGCACGAGCTGCATTTCGTCGTTTAAGACCGGCAACACCCCTCGCGCTTCGCGAATCAGGCTTTGCAAGGCTTGACGCGTTGATAGACCCGCCTCGAACAACAGCATGAGCAGGTGGATGAACATCGGCACTTCATGACGAATCGCACGACAACGGCGCTGAGCCACCGACTTGAGCAGCTGCTTGGGCAATAGAAGGGCGATGGCCAGGGCAACAAACAATGCCATCGCAAACTGCGTGATCGACCATCCGGCGCCCCCCAGCCACAGGACGAACGCTCCGATCACCGCCAGCACCGGCAGCGCTGCCTGTGTGGCGTAGAACGCGACGCGGGACTGCGGCGTTCGCCACCCCGCCTGGACAAACAGGCGCGCCGTCTCATCCTGGGTGTCCATCCATTGCTCAACCCGGCGCCCCGCCAAAGCCATGCGTGACACAACGGCTCCGTAGCCTTCGACGTCGTCACCGACCATCTTCAGGCCGGTGACGCGAGCTTCCAACCGCTGTGTGCGGCGGCCAGCCAGCGCACCGAGCAACAGCAAGGCGCAGCCCACCAGAAACAAGGCAACGGCCAAGGCAACCACGACCGGAAACATCAGCCGGCGTCCTGCGAAGAACGGACCATGGAGTAGATCACGACGATCCCGACCGCCTGAAGCAACACCGAGGCCAACAACATCAAGCGGGTGCCGATCTGCCCCCACATCTCGCGGTAATAGTCCGGATTCTGAGTCAGCACATAAACCGTAAGCCCGACCGTGATGAACACGAGTGCCGCTGCCGACAAGCGGGTTTCTGCCGTCAACGCCCGCAACTCCCGGGCCGCCGAATCGCGGCTGCGAATGGCATGGATCAAGCTCTTGAGAATGCGGCGCAGACTGCCGCCGTACTGTCGGTTCACACTCGCAGCCATCGCCAGCACATGCAGATCGCTGATCTCGTGAATCTCTCCCTGGCGCGCCAATGCTTCTTCGACCGGCGCGCCCAGTCGAACCTGACGGCTAACGGTCATGAAGACATCGCGCACGGGCTCACGCGCCTCGCGCGCCGCTTCCGCCAGGGACTCCTCCAACGAATTACCGGCCGACAGGGCACGGAGTATCTGATCGAGAAAATCAGGTAACTGCTCAAGAATGGCCGCGCGCCGAGCCGCGGATCGCCGCGACAGAAATGCGTAGAGGGCCAGCAACGCGACAGCGACCAGCAAGACCGCCACCAGCAACCCACCGATGATCGCGGCCAGCGCCGCCACGCCGAGCGCGATCAAGAGCATATTGCGAACTCGGCCGGGATCGGCCTGCAACCCGGCCCGCCAGAACTGGTGGGTCAATACGCGCACCAGGGGATTGCGGATATCCGAGGTCTTGATACGACGCACATGCACGTCGCCCGCCCCGCCACCGATGGCCCGCAGGCGCAGCAGCACGTCTTCGCGCTCCTCGCGCTGGCGCGCGGAGGCGAGCAACCACAGGGCTCCCGCGATTGCGACTAGGGCGACGACGATGCCAATCACGACCACCATCAATGGGCCTGACTGCGCACGTCAACGTGCTGCTGGCGGTCAAGGTCGAAACGGAAGACATCCGCCAGCTGGACATCCGTGCCACGCATGCCCTCGATCTCGGTGACAGACAGCACGCGGCGTTCGCCCGACGGCATTCGCGACACGTGAACCATCAGATCAATGGCGCTGACAACCTGCCCCCGCAGGGTCACTTCGCTGCCGGTGAATCCCGCGAACCCGGCCAGCAACTCGAGGCGGTGAATGGCGTCCTGGCAGCCATTGGCGTGCAGGGTCGTCATCGAGCCGTCATGCCCGGTATTCATCGCCTGAAGCATGTCCAGCACCTCGTCACCGCGAACCTCGCCGACGATGATGCGGTCCGGCCGCATGCGCAACGCATTGCGCACGAGATCACGGGTAGTAATCGCCCGCTCCCCTTCCAAGTTGGGCGGGCGCGACTCCAAGCGCACGGTATGGGCGTGATCAAGACGCAGCTCCGCCGCGTCCTCGATGGTCACGACTCGCTCGGCATTCGGTATCCATGACGACAACAGATTAAGCAAGGTGGTCTTGCCGGACCCCGTGCCGCCGACCACGAGCAAGTTGGCGCGGTTCCGCACCCGCAGTTGCAAGTACTCGAGCAATTCGGCATTCAATGTGCCGTTGTGGCGTAACTCGTCACTGGTCAACGGTCGCTTGCGAAATTTTCGAATGGACACGCAAGGGCCGTTCAGGGCAATCGGCGGAATGATGGCATTGACTCGCGAGCCATCAGGCAGCCGCGCATCAACCATCGGTGTCGATTCATCGACGCGGCGACCGAGCGGAGCAAGAATCCGCTGGATCACGCGCACCACATGGGCATCGTCCATGAACCGCAGCGCGACTTCTTCCAGCCGACCGGCGCGCTCGACGAAAACCTGGCCCGGACCGTTGACGACGATGTCGTCGATATCGTCGTCATCAACCAGGTCTTGGATCGGCCCGTAGCCGATCAATTCGTGGCGCGCATCGGTTGAGAGAATCTCCACCTCACGCTGGTTCACCGGCAGCTTGTGGTCGACGACGTAACGCCGAACCTGCTCCAGACACAGCTGCCGAACCTGCGCGTAGGACATCGCGTCGATATCCAGATTCCGCTCGTCAATCAGATCGATCAGGTGCCGATGAAGCGCCGACTTCAGTGACTGATACTGCTCCGAGAGTCGGAACCGCTGTTCTTCCTGCGCGGCCATTCGCACATCAGCCCGCGAACAGGCGTGAGGCCCAACTACTGCCTGCTGCAGCCAGTAGGTCGCCGGCTTCGCCGGAACGCTCCAGACGATCCGTCAGATCCAGCACACCACGGGCGTAAGCATCACGCGGTGCGAGGGAAAATAGAGATTCACCCGCATTCATGGCCTGGATGCGTTGCGCCGGCTGTCCGCCGAGCGTCGCGTACACCGGCACGTCGAGCAGTTCGGCCAGATTGTCGGCCGTCAAACCCAGCCGCGATCGATAGTTCTCGATGATCAGGCCCATACGATCCAACGCACAGGCCTCGACACGCAGGCCCTGCAACAGTGTCTTGTTCTGGCGGCTGCGCAGAATGGATTGATCCGTGACCAACAATGAACGCGTGGACTGGGTGATCACTGCGCTCAGCGTCGGCACGGCCATGTGTGCATCAACCGCAAAAACAATCGCGCCGAAATGCAGCCGCAGCGTTTCCAGCAACGCGATCAGGCTCTGCTGATCCAGCGACGGAAATCCCAGTGTTTCCTCGCTCAGCGACAATACATACAACCCACTTTCGTGACGCGAGAATGCGGTATCGATCAAGGTTTGATCGCATCGATAAACGTCGTGCAACGCGTCTAGCAGCGTATAGGTTTGATTGACATTGAAGTACACCAGCGACGCACCGACGGGGCTGGCGAGGTCGATCAGCAGAACACGCTCGCCCGGCGGTGCGCGGTCTGCCAAGGCAAGTGCCAGATGCCCTCCGAGAAATGCGACACCATCGCTGGGCGCGGCGCTCACCAAACTGTACAGGCGAGCCTGATCATTGCCTCGAGCGCCCGCCGATGACCGCCGGAGGACCTTGCCCACCAGCCCGGCCAGGTTGTCGTTGTCCTTATTGAGAACGAAGTAATCACGCGCCCCGGCCCGCACGGCGGTTAGCACCGCCTCGGATGACGACTCCGCGCCCACCGCAAACACCGGCACGTCGGGGTGGCGTGCAAGCAGCTGATCGACCTGCTGCGCACCAGTGCCGGGGTTCTCCGGATCGACTTCCACGAACGCCAGACCGACACGGCCGACGTCCGGCATCGACGCGAGACCGCGCACCAAGTGCACCTCGACACCACCGCCCAGGGCCTCGCTTAACCAATGTGCGTAGACCGGGTCGGTCGCGACAAGAATGGCTTGTGTTTTCATGGCCATCGTTACTCGGAGAATCCGGAGCCGCTTCCGAACCGGCCTTTTTCCAACAGCAACAATTCGCCAAAGCTGGGCTTGTATCCATCCAGTTCCGCGCCGGGCAATGCGGGGGTACGCGCGCCCGCCGCCAAGGGGCGCACAATGGTCGGTGTCACCACCATGATGAGTTCGCGCTCGTCCCGGGTGTACTGACTGCTGCGAAAAAACGCCCCCAGAATTGGCACATCGCCCAGAAACGGAATCTTGTCCACACTCGATTGCAACCGATTGCTGATCAGGCCGCTGATGACGAAACTCTCTCCATCGCCGAGCTCGATCGTCGTGTCGGTGCGACGGACGGCCAGACCCGGTACCGCGACCCCACCGGATTGAAAGCCGGAATTGAAATCCAGTTCGCTGACCTCAGGCGCCACCTTCAGCGCGATGCGATCGGCTGACAACACCGTGGGGCTGATCGTCAGCCGCACACCAAATTCCTTGAACTCCACGGACACCGCATTGCTATTGCCCTGGACCACGGGAATCGGAAACTCGCCGCCCGCCAGGAAGCTGGCCTGCTGCCCACTAGCGGCCACCAAGCTGGGTTCAGCCAACGTGCGAGCCAAGCCACGACGCTCCAGCAGGCTAATCACGCCGAGCACGCTGTTCGTCGCATCGCCGATGGCGAGTTGGAAGGCATCCTGCACGGCGCGGAATCCGGAATTTGAACTCAGCTCGAAGTTACCCAACTCGTTGTTCTGCACGATGGAGCCCAGCGTGCCGGGGGGCGACACGGTCACGGTCGTGTTAAGCGAATTCTTGATGAAGTTAAAACCGAACTGCTTCAGCGTCGTGCGACTCACTTCAACGATCTTGATGGCCGCGTGCACCTGCGTTTCGATCGCGACGGTGGAAGCGTCGATCGTGGGATTGTCTCCCGAGCCGGCGCTCTTCGCCCTGGCCCGCTGATGCGCGGCCAAACTGGGCAATTCCCCGGACAACCCCTTACCCGGCACGATCTTAGCCCGGCCCATGTCCGGATCGGCGGGCAGGCTCTGCGTCGGGTCGGAGGCTTCGCGAACGGACACACGGTATTCACGCGGCACGCCGGCGTTCTTGCCCCAGACCATCAGACTGGTGATGCCCAGCGACTTGCCGGTGACCAGGACCTCGCGGCGGTTAATCACGTTGACGTCTGCCACGCTTGGGTCGCCCACCGCCACACGCTCAATCTCGGAGGGTTGCCGCAACAGCTGATGCGTCCCCTTCTCGACCAGAAGAACATGGTCCTTGGGCAGGTACGCCAGGGCGGGCCCAGCCAGCAGAACAACCAACCCCAGGCCCACGACCCACCGGGGCAACCATTTTTCGGTGACACTCATGGTCGGACGGACTCCAATTCGTTCGCCTTGTAGACGTAGACCGGCGCCTGCGTCCGCGCCTCTGTCGCGGGCTTCTTCTTCTCGATACCGATCAACTCTTCCCGGGTAACGACGTCGTCCGACACCGCTGCCCGCGTTGTCGTGGTCTGCGCCAGCGGCAATCCGGCGGAGCCGCTGCTGGAATCTGCGTCGACTTGCCCATGCAAGGCCAGGCGAATTTCACCCAGACTGGCACCCAACATGACCCGCGTAACGTCGTTGTCGGGAACTGCCACTACAGCGGTGCGAATGCGTTGGCGCCGGTTTCCAGAGGTGTCCTCCACCCCCTGCGGCCGGTCGATGACCCGTTCCTCGTAGCCAAGAATCAGCGCTTCTCGTAGCAGCGTTCTGGCCTGCGCATCGTCACCACCCGATCCGCGCAGGAAAACCAACACGTCGACCGTATCCCCCGGGCGTACGAAACCGCCCACTGCCACGACCTCGTCAATTTGCAGCGACATGGCCTTGCTGCCTGCGGGAATAATGCGCGCGAGCACATTGGCGTCGCGGAAATAGCGCGGTGTGACCGGTGCTCCGGCATCGATATCGACCAGTGGAACTCGTCCCACCACGTCATCCGCATTGGCGAAGTATCGCTGTGGAGCGATCGTGACAGGCGTTAGCGCCACATCGTCACGCTGGATCTGTGCGTTTGCGGCCAACGGCTTCAATGCAACGACCACGAGCGTGGTCGGGATCACTTCTTCAGCCTCGGTGGCGTCCGGCAGCGGCTCCGGCGTCCGCGCGTATTCCACGCTCATGCGATAAGCGATCACACCGGCGATGCCTGCGATGACCAGCATGACAATGGCCAGGACCTTCATCGCTGAACTACTCACGCCGCTCTCCCCTGCTCACGTCTTTCGTACTCCACTACGCCGCGATCGAATCACCCGCCAAAGCTGCGGGCCACGATCAACTGTCTCCCGGTTCGGCTCGTGCCGCATCCACAAGCGCTGAGGCCTCCGCCCGCAGCACCTCTGGCATCGGCGGGGCCTGCCCGACCAGGGGTAGGGTTATTGACGGGAATAAGTCCGAGATCACGAACTCAAGACGAACCCGCACAAACCGCTGACCACCCTGGGGAACCAGCGCAACGTCAACAAGTTCCCCGCTCGATCCGACGACCAATTCCCGCTGATCGCCCGGCAGCCACTCTAGCAGGGTCGAAGCCGTTTGTTGTGCACGTTGTTGCACTTGCGACTCATAGTTCTCGTTGTTTACAGGGTCGACTGCGACGGCGGACTCAGCGGCTTCTTGCGCCACAAAGGTCAACGATTCGGTGAGCAGGAAGATATAGGCGTAGACCAAGATGCCGTACATCAACAGAAACAGCAGCGGAAAGACGAACGCGAACTCCAGCGCCGTCGCCCCTCGCTGTCGGGATCGATTACAAGAATCGAGTTGTCGAGCCGGTCTAGTCAAAACAGCTTATCTCCCCACCACCACGGCCCCGAGACGAGCCAAGCACACAGGCTGATACCGAGGGCGGGCAACATCGCCAACCGCTTGGGTTTAACCCCACCGCGCAGCCAGAAGGCCAATGCAGCCAAACCGAACAATAGCGACGTTGCGAGAAATATTTCCAGCAAATGCCATGCTCCGAAGCCAAGGCCGACGAGGGCATAGGCCTTGACGTCCGCGCCCCCCGTCCAACCGCGCAACCACGCCGGCAGGTTCAACGCGAGCGCGACCGTCAGCCCAGCGCCACCCATCAGCAACGCCAGGTTGATCGAGGGATGACGATGCCACAAGGTTCCTAGCGCGAGAGGAAGCGCTCCGACGAACCACCGATTGGACACACGTCGGCTACGGACGTCCAGAGCGCCGATGCAGCCCGCCCACACGGCCCAGGCCAGCGCCAGGGCGAACCCGATCAAGATCGCACTATTCCGACGAGCAGCCCCCTTCAACGACCTGGTCGCAGGCATCCCGGAACAGGTTCTCCAGGCCATCGCCCAATGATCCGAGAATTACGATGAGCGCAACGGCAATCAGCCCGATTACTAAGCCATATTCCACGGCTGTTGCGGCTTCGTCGTCACGCCAGAGTTTGTAGAGCGTCACCAAGTACGTGAGCATCGCGTAGTCCTTCTCGTTCGGGCGAGAGTATTTTTTGTCACGCTATTGTTAACACCCTGCGGCTGGACCGCAACGACGGCGGGGGGATTCACCAGCACCGCTCGTCGGCGCTTCGACATGACCGACCACGGAGGCGGACAACACGCCATGCGACATTGGATAGTGGGAGACCTACAGGGCTGCCACGACGACTTCTCACGCTTGCTGGACTTAATCGCGTTCGATCCGGCGGCAGACAAGCTCTGGGTAGCCGGCGATCTCGTCAACCGCGGACCAGATTCACTACGCACGTTGCGGGCGGTCTACGCGCTGCGCGACAGCGTGGACTGCGTGCTGGGCAATCATGATCTTCATCTGCTCGCAGAGGCTGCAGGCGTCGCACCGAAGCCGCAGCCGGATCTGCACCCGATCTTGCGCGCGCCGGACGCCGATGAACTGCTGGATTGGATTGCAACGCGGCCACTGGCCGTGCGGCTGCCCCAGTTTGAAACCTTGATCGTGCATGCCGGGCTTCACGTCAGCTGGGCGGTCGACGATGCGCTGGCCTACTCGGACGAAATTCAGCGGCAGCTGGCCGGACAGGAGCGCAAGGAATTCTTGCGGCAGATGTATGGCAATGAGCCTCAGCAATGGGCCGATCGCCTGACCGGCATGGAGCGCTGGCGATTCATCGTCAATTGCTTCACCCGGATGCGGTATTGCTCATCCGACGGCGCGCTGGACTTCGACGCCAAGGGAGCCCCGCAGGACAATCGGGATGCCACTCCCTGGTTCCAGTTAGCCAGCCGGCAGAGTCGCGACACACGAATCGTGTTCGGTCACTGGTCGACACTCGGCACGGTTCGCTGGCCGGAACACAACGTGATCGGACTCGACACCGGCTGTGTCTGGGGCGGATCGCTGACTGCCCTGTGCCTGGATGACGATACGCTCACATCCACGCCCTGCCCATTGCACCGGACGCCGGGCTAAAAGTCGCCTTCACGGCGGGGGCCAGTCCGCGTGCTACGCACCGGACCGGCCTAGCAAGCGCTAGTGGCCTGACAGCCCCGTCTTGGCGGCGCTTTCCTTGGTCACCAGGAAATGGGCCAATGCCGGCATAACCAGAATGGCGCCAAACATGTTCGCGGTGAACATGAACACCAGCAGTATCCCCATGTCTGCCTGGAACTGCAGCGCGGAGAACAGCCAGGTTCCGACGCCCAGACCCAATGCGACGCCCGTGAATACCACGGCCTTGCCGGTCTGCCGGAGAGTTCGATAAAACGCCTCTTCCAGGGAGTGCCCACGGTTCACGCCATCGGCTAGCTGGCTGTAAACGTAGATGCCGTAGTCAACACCGATACCGACAGCCAGGGCCACCACTGGCAGCGTCGCCACCTTGAGCCCGATGCCCAGCGACGCCATGACGGCATACGCCATGACCGAGACCAGCGACAATGGCAGCACCACGCAGAGCACGCCAGAGAACGAGCGGAACGATAGCCAAAGGAATACGACGACGACCACATAGACCCAGAACACCACCTGGATCTCCTGCGCCTCGACGACTTCGTTCGTCGCCGCCATCACCCCGACATTCCCGGACGCCAGGGCAAAGTTCACGGGGCAGAATTCCTCTAGCGCACCAAACTCATCTTCGACTTCGCTGTAGCGCCGATTGATCTGCTCGAGTTCCTCGGCACGGGTGGCATCTGGCTCCGCCGTTTGCAGCGCTGCGAGATTGTCCCGCTCCAGCCGCAGCCGGCCCAGTTCATCACGCTTAGCCGACTTTTCGGCGCAATAGTCCTCAGAGACGTCCGGGTGCTCTTCATAGAAGGCTGCGCGATTGGATACGTTAAACGCCTTCACCGCATCAGTAATCGTGTGAATCGTCGTGGCCTTGTGATCCTTGGTGAAGATCAACACCGGCATCGCAGAGCAATCCGGATTCAGCAAGCCGGACGACGTATCAACCGGCGTAATCGCCTGCACGATCACGTAGCGGTTGCGAGGGAGCACACGCCAAGCCAGCGATCCTTCGTTCCATCCCGCATTGATGATCTTGGCGACCTGCGGCAAGGAGATCACCGATTGCACTTCGTCGGTCAGGTTGCTCATCTCCCAGGCGAACCGGTCGATGGTTTCCATCTGCTCGTAACGAATACAGGCTTCGGGGGCCGTTTCCGCAATCACCTTGAGAATGTCGACCCCAATCGAGAAGTTATCGACAATCGCACGCGAATCCTGGTTGTAACGCGAGTCAGGCCGCAGCTCAGGCACACCGGATTGTGAGTCGCCTACCTGCAGGTCCTCGTACTTCCAGAGCGACCAGCCGAGCAGGATCGAGCAAATCAGCAACGTGACGATCGCTGGCGTCCGCCGCGTGTTCTTCGCCATCAGCCGCCAGAGGCCGTCGCCAAAGCGATCCCGTACGGCCTGCTTCCGCTTGAACGAGTCGATGTCGCCGATTTTGATCCAGGTCAGCCAGATCGGCATCATCACCTTGTTCGTCACGATGATCGCAGCCACGCCGAATGCCGCGTTCAGGGACATCTCGCGGATGATGTCGATGGGGATCAGGTAAATCGTCGCGAAACCCGCAACGTCCGTGATCAACGCTGTCGTGCCGGGGATAGCCAAACGCCGGAAGGTTTCCAGCGAGGCGTCAAAACTATTGCGCCCGTTGTGAGCGACCTCGCCCACCCAGGCATTGGCGTACTGCACGCCGTGCGAAACGGAGACCGACAGCACGAGGAACGGCACCAGAATCGCGAAGGGATCCAGGCCGTAGCCAAACAATCGCAGCAGGCCGAACTCCCAGATCACCGCGACAACGGAGCAGACCAGGGGCAACACCGCGAGCTTGAACGAGCCGGTGTAGAGCCACAGCAAGACCATGGTCATCAACAATGTCAGCAGGAAGAACCCGACCACTTCCAGCGTTGCGTCGGTGACATCGCCAACGACCTTGGCGAAACCGATCACATGAATCTTGATGTTCTCGGTTTCGTAGGTCTTACGGATCTCTTCTAGCTGATGCGACACCTTGCGATAATCGAGCTTTTCGCCGGTCACCGGATCGAATTCCAGAAGCTCGGCGTTGACCATCGCGCCGGTCTGATCCTGCGTCACCAGGCGACCGATAATGCCGGCCTTGCCGACATTGGTCTTGATCAGGTCGAACATCTCCTGCGTGGGCTGATACTCCGCAGGAATCACATTGCCGCCGGCGAACCCTCCCTCGACAACTTCGGTATAGCGGACATCCGGCGTGAACAATGACGACACGCGCGAGCGGTCGATGCCGGGGATGAAGAAGACGTCATCGGTGACCTTGCGCAGCGTGGAGAGGAACTCCTCGTTGTAGAGCTCCCCGTCCTCTTGGATCAGAGCCACCTTGATCAGGTTACCGCCACCAAAGGCCGACTGATACTGCTTGAGCACCTTCATGTAGGGGTGCTGCAAGGGGATGGATTTCTCGAACCCCGCATCGGGTTTGATCTGGGATGCCTGGTAGCCGAAGAACGCCGTCAACAGCACCAGCAACAGCATGCCGACGCCGCGACGCGCATACACCAGGGGTTCAACGACTCGGAGGATGTCGTCGGTCGTAATCATTCGCATGCCGAATTCCTTTGGGGCTCGCCGCGCGTGGCCTAGCGAAGTTCGATGATGTGCGTGCCGCGATCACCCACCGCAAGCAGCCGGCCGTTGTTCACCAGCACGCTGTTGAGGCTGGCGCCTACACGGTTTGGCAGTCGCTCCAGGCTACGGCCGCCGTCGTTCGACTGCAGCACGGTACCGTTAAGACCGACGATCACGGTCTCGCCGGACGGCAGCACGGTGCCACCCGACAAGGTTTGGCCGGTTCCGGTATTGACCTTGGTCCAGGCAATCTCGTCGGTGGAATCACTGCGGTAAGCGTTGCCGCGCAAGCCGAAGATCAGGACGCCATTTTCACCATGAGCGACAGCATCAAAGTAAGACCCGGCATACGGTGATGGCACCGACTCCCAGGTCTCGCCGTCATCTCGCGAAACCGCAACGGTCCCGCTCTCGCCGACAATGACCAAGGTACCGTTGTTCAGCCGCTCGATTGCATTGAAATGCCATTCGTCATCTCGGGCTGGCGTGTCGTGCTCGGTCCAAGATTCGCCACCGTCGATGGTCTCGTAGAACAGACTGTAGGCACCGATCGCGAATCCACGTGTCGGCGACAAGAACATCACATCCAAGAACGGTTTTTCGAGGTCTGGCTCGAAGTTCTGCAGCGTCCAGTTTTGTCCGCCGTCTTCCGTCGCCAGAATGACCGCGTCATGCCCAACGGCCCAGCCGTGCTGCGCGTCGGCAAACGTGACGGCGGTCAACGTCGCCCGCGTCGGCACATTCGCCTGCGCCCACTGGTGTCCGTCGACAGAAGCCAGGATGTGGCCACGCTCGCCAACCGCGACAAATCGCGATCCGGCATTGGCCACATCCAGCAGCAGGCTCTTGGAAGCCAGCGGCATCATCTGCGCGGGTTGATTCTCGATATCGGCGGCCGCAGCCATGCCGGTTACGGCCAGCAACGCGGCCATGAAGGTGGTGCGTGGCACCATACGTTGTCTCCTAATGTACCGAGGCGTACTTATCGCGAACGCACGATATCAGTTTCACGCCTAGCGTCGAGCCAGCTTCTTGACATTGGACGGGTTGAAATACGTTTCCCAATCAACGTCGATCGAGTAGGTCTCGTCATCCTCGTTATTCATGGCCTGGACCAGATAACGATTCGCCAACAGATCGTATACCGATTCGAGGATGGGCCCCATGTACGGCACATCGTAAGCCATTGCAGAGTGACTCTCCTGGACGCGCCACAATTCGTCGCGCTTGTCGTAGATATCCACGGCGACGATCTGCCACGAATCCTCATCCACATAGAACGTACGGCGCTTGTAGATGTGGCTTGTGCCGGCCTTCAACGTGGCATCGACCACCCACACGCGATGCAACTCGTAGCGGGTCAGATCCTGGTCGATGTGACCACGCTGGATGATGTCGTCGTAGCTGTAATCGTCCGAATGAATCTTGTAGCTGTTGTAAGGCGTGTAGATTTCCGTTTTGCCGATCAGCTTCCAGTCGTAACGGTCCATCGCGCCATTGAAAGTATCCGTCTGATCATTGGTTCGCAGGCCGTCGGAACCGGTTCCAGGGTTGTCGTACGCGACGTTCGGGGCCCGACGCAGACGGCGTTGACCCGGGTTGTACAACCAGGCCGCACGCGGTTCACGCAGCTGGTCCATGGTCTCGTGCACGAGCAAAATCTGGCCAGCCAAGCGAGGCGGTTGCGTCGTGACCTGCAGGAAATACAGCAGCACATTGTCGAGATCCCGTGGCTCGATGCCCGGCTGGCTGTAGCGGAACGTCACATCCTCGCGCAACTTGACGAGGTTATAGGATCCGGTCGACGTCACCGCTGCCTGGTTATTCCAGCGGCGCACTGAAAAATCCCGGTAGCGCGTCTTGTGATTCCAGATCACCTCGTGACCGTTTTTCGGAATCGGAAACGGTATCCCGGTCACCGCGCCGGTGACCGTGTCACCGCCCCCGCTCAGCTTCGCGTTCACCGCATTCGTTTTGGTCGCGTCGTAGATGAACTGCGGGTTCGCGAAGCTCCGGCGCGTCTTGTAGACCGGCATGACGTAGGTTTCGGGAAACCGCTCGAACAGGGCAATTTGTCCCACCGTCAGCTTGTCGCGGTACTGATCGAGATTGTCCGCGGTGATGGTGAATTCCGGACGGTCGTCAGGGAACGGGTCCGTGTAGCGCGTACCCGCCCCTTTGTAGGAGCGCGGAGCTTCCTGAAGCCCCCCGTCCCAGGCCGGAATACCGAGCGCCTTGTCGCCGGCCATCTGTGCTCCGACCGGCGTCAACTCATTACCCAGCCGATCTGCCTCTTCCTGTGTCACCGCCGCATTTGCGACCGCGCTGAGCAAACTGCCCAGCGCCGCCACTGCGATCAAATCGCGCATGGTCTCCCCCCTTGGTTCCCTTGAGCTTGTTAGAAGTTATAGCCAAGGTACACGTACACATTGTCACGGTCACGACGGGAGTTGTAGTCCGATCCGCCGGTGAACGTCGTCAGCCGCACCTCGCCAACCCACTTGTTCAGATAGTCAAAGCGCAGCGCCGTGATCAGCGTCTTGTTGCCTTCAATGAAGTTCTGACCAAGCCCAGGTGCGATGCCGTTGACGTCCCAGAAGAATCCGACGATGGGCTCCAGGTTCGCTCCCAGCAAGGCATTCTGATAGCGGAAAATGCTCAGCACACGGACACCCCAGGAGAAGTCCGTGGGGAAATGATCCAGAGCTTGTGAGGTCGGGTTCTGGCGGCAGGAATTCGGATTGTCCAAGCCTTGACAGGCAGCACCAAGGCTGCCGCTATCGAAGCCGTTGGTCGTGTTGTCCGCACCCACGGAGGCATGTGTATTGACCTCGGCCCCGTTGTACTGCAGCTCGGAGTACTCCGGCATGTTCGGCAAGTACGTTCCGCCAATCTCCGCGACCGTCAGGATCTGCGAGGCATCAAACCAGTTCGCGCCACCCCAGGTGTTGATGAAGGTGAACTGCAGCTGGTGCACTTGCTCGCGCTCCCAGCCACGGATGTAGTAGTTCTCGACGCCGTTCATCGTGCCGTCGGCATCCACCGGATTATCGCGATACAGGGTGTTGACGAAGTCCGGGACCGCAGACCGCCGTCCCGGCAGGACCGTCCCGGGAATCACCTCCACATCGTTTTCTGGGAAGGCTGGCTGCAGACCGGCGTAAACCAAGTCCGTGGAATGCACCTGAATCGGCAGGTTCTCGCGGAAGGAATACTCACCCGACACCGCCCAATCGCCCACCGTCGTATTGAACGACACGCCGTACATCTTGATGTCTTCGGGGTACTCGACGAACAGCTGCATGGTATCGACCGGCAACGGCTCTTGCGCAGGCGTGAGCTGTCCGGCTTGCAGGCCGGCGACGACGGCCGCAACGTCCGGCACCGGTTGATCCGGGCTCGCCAAACAGGGTGCCAGCGCCGCCGGGCCCTGCAAGCTGGAGTCGATACAGGTGGGGTCAGCCGCGTAGGCGGAGACCGTCGGAATCCGCGCGTGGTAGTTCGCGAAGTACGCGGCCAATTCCGTCCCGTTATTCAGCCATTCTGCAAAGTAGCGCAGCGCGAACCCGTACTGTCCCTCGTCGTCCGGACGTTGATCACCGACCCGGAGAACGGTGCGGCTGGACTGTGAACCCAGGATGAACAAGGGATCGTCTTCGTTGTTCGCCGACGCGTAAATCTGCTCCGGATCTTCCGGCTGTTTCGCAAACGAGAGCATCGCGTAGGTGCCGCCAGCCCCCACCGTGTCGCTAACCGAGTAGAACGTGCCAACGGGATCCGCGATCGCCGGCTTCCACTCGTACTGATAAAACGCTTCGAGGAACAGATTCGACGTGATATCCGTATTGATGATGGCCATGCCAACCGCCTGAAACGCCTCTTCCAGCTGGAACCCCGGCAGACGCGCGCGGACCCCATGCGGAGGGTTGATGGCATTCAAGCTGTTAAACACCAGGGCAGAGGATTCGCCCCAGTTCAGGCCTTGTCGTCCGACGCGAACCAGAATGTCGCGCCCGCCGAAGAACGGGATGTAGCCACTGACGTGGTAGCTGGCCCAGTCGAAGTTCGATCCGGCGACGTCATCGACAGCCCCCGCCCGCGGCGTTTCTGCCGGCTGTAGCGTCGTGTCCGGATGGTAGTTCGGCGAATTCAACACCTCTGAATCGTAAAGGTAGATCGGGTTGGCGTAGACGGCCAGGGAACCCAGCACGGGGACCGGCACGTCGAAGCTGATCTCTGAATTCAGTTTCACCGCGGCGGCGACGACATCGCCCTTATCGAAACTCAGGTTGCCGCCATCGCTGTTTTGCGAGAACGAGCCGCGCGCGTTCACATACTCGAGGTTCTCGCCAAAATCCGTGCTGGAGCAACTGCTTTCGTCGCCAACCCGGCCACCACCCAGCGAACCGTCGGGGTCCCGCTGAATACAGATGCCGGGCTCGAGGTTGGACTTGCCGACCAAGTAGTCGGCGCGATCCTGAATACGCCAGGTGGCACCTGCGGTCAGCAGGCTCTCGATGCTGCCCTCAATCGGCCCCAGTTCAAACTGGATCGCATGGACTGCACCAGACGCACTTATCAGCCCCGCCGTCGCCATGCCAAGCCAGATTTTGCGTGTCGACAGCACACGCCCACTCGCGCGCTCGAACGCTCGCAATTCGTTTTGTATCGCCATGGATTGTCTTCCCCCAAAAGGCGTTTTTTGTCCCGGCGCTGCCACTCCCTGGCAGAACCCGACCGGGCCGGACGCTGGTTCAGGGCTGCTTGCTCTCCTCGACAGCCCTGCCTATTAATTCTGCGCTGCATTTAAGCAGACAAAAATTCCCACGGCAACGCAGACTTACTGGGCATCAAGCATCCAAATTGCGCAGGCCTGACGGCCTGTCCGCCCTCGATCACGCCGGTAGGAATAGAAACGGCGCGGGTCTCCGAAGGCGTCCAATCGGGAATCAAATCCCGCCACATCAAGCGTTTTGAGCTGGTGCAAGGCGATGCCCGGCAGATCAGCAAGCCAGCGTTTTCCCGCGATTGGATGAAAAAACCGGGCGGCCTGCCTGTCCTGTTCCACCAAGGGGGCGCGGACCACGGCGTCCACTTCGTAGTGCGCGGATCGAATCGAGGGACCGATCCATGCGATCAGTTGCGCGCCCTTTGGCGCGTGCGCGCAGGCCGCTGCTATCACGCCTCCGGCGAGCCCTCGCCATCCCGCGTGCACCACGGCCACCCAAGGGGTGTCGCGAGCGCAGAGCAAAATCGGCACGCAGTCGGCGGTCATGACGACCAGTGGACGGTTGGGGCGCGTCGAAACTGCGGCGTCTGCCGTGATCTCATGCTCGCTCCGCGGATCGACGGCCACATCGATACCATGCACCTGATTCAGCCAGACCGGGGGCCCCGGCAACCCGGCCCGCTGCGCCCAAAGCGCCCGGTTGCGCTCGACCTGAGCCGGGTCGTCGCCACAGTGCGTGGCCAGATTCAGCGAGTCATAGGGCGTGGAGCTGACCCCACCCTGGCGGGTGCTGGCCGCGGCCCGCACCCAAGCTGGCGCAGGCCAGTCCGGGTGAATCAAAGACACCGGAGAGACGCTACTCCGGCGCACCGAGGGCGGCGATCAATTGCTGGAGGTCTGCCGGCAGGTCGGCCGTCAACTCAATCTGCTCGCCCGTCGTCGGATGCGAGAACCCGAGTTTTCGCGCATGCAAGGCTTGGCGACGAAAGCCGGTCAACGCGGCTTGCAACTCGGGCAACGCGCCGGCGAGGCCGCTCCCCCGCCTGCCATACTGGGGATCACCGACCAGCGGAAAACCCACGGATTGCAGATGCACGCGAATCTGGTGGGTGCGCCCGGTTTCCAGTCGCACGTCGAGCAGGCTGTGATATGCCCAACGCGCGTTCACTCGGTAATGAGTCACGGCTTGTCGGCCATCGCGGCGGATCGCAAAGCGCGTGCGGTCCGTCGGGTGTCGACCCAGCGGGGCTTCGATGGTTGCGCCGGCGATGACCCGCCCCCAGACCAGGGCCTGATAGCTCCGATGCACCTCGCGAGCCTGCATCGCGGACGATAGCGCGTGGTAGCTCGCCGGATTGCGAGCCACCACGAGCAGGCCACTGGTGAGCTTGTCCAGCCGGTGGACCAGCCCCGCCCTTGGCAGACGGTCCAGTGCCGGGTCCAGATGCAACAGCGCATTTTGCAAGGTGCCCCGCGCCTGGCCGGCACCCGGATGCACCACCAGCCCGGCGGGCTTGTTGATCACCAGGCAATCGGAATCCTCAAACACCACGTCCAGCTCGATCGCCTCGGGCGCGGGTTCGACCAAGGCCTCGAACACCGGGTCCACCTCAATACGCTGCCCTGACGTCACCGACGCCCGCTGGTTGGTCGAGATATCAGCGCCCAGCCGAACGCGTCCGTCGCCGATCCATCGCTGGATACGGCTGCGCGACACATCGCCCATCAACTCGGCCAGCGCGCGGTCGAGCCGCATGCCTGACAGAACTTCCGGGACTTCAAAAACTCGAATGTCGGAACTCATCGACACGATCGGTATACTCTTGCGGCCTTTTCTGCGAACACGACCCCGAATGATAGTCACCCGACTACCGGCCCTGCTGCTGGTTGCCGCGAGTTTAGTGCTTGGCGCCTGCGCTAGCGACGATGACAAGCTCGCCCCGGCCAATCCCTTCCGCGATGAAGTCCCCAAGCGGCTGCAACGATTGCAGGCTGACGAGGCCTATCGAATGGCGCGCCGGTCGCTGGACGCATCGGATTTCGATGGCGCAATCGGACAGTACCGGGCGATCCTGCTGCGTTTTCCGTTTTCGGATTACGCCACCCAGGCGCAGCTGGAACTGATCTACGCGAACTACAAGTCGTATTCGCCGGATAGCGCGTTGGCCGATGCCGACCGCTTTCTGCGCGAGCATCCGCGCCACCCGCAGATCGAATACGTCTACTACCTGCGCGGATTAATCCACTACAGCCGCGCAAACGCCCGTGGCGACCTGCTGCCCTGGTCGGAGTCGCACACCTACGATCCGACCTACGCGCGGCGCGCATTCGATGCGCTGGGCCAGTTGATTCAGCGCTACCCGGACAGCAAATACGCAGGCGATGCGCGCCAGCGCATGATCCTGCTGCGCGACCGTCTCGCGCAGCACGACCTGGAAATCGCCAAGTACTATCTCAAGCGAAAGGCCTACGTGGGTGCCAGCCGCCGGGCCGAAGATATCCTCGAGCGCTTCCAGGGCACGTCGGTGATCCCGGAAACGTTAACCGTGCTGGAAACCGCCTACCGGAAGCTCGAACTCACCGAGCTGGCCGACGCTACGGCGTCACTGAGCCGCGCCAATTACGGCGGGCCGGACCAGAGCGTGGCGAAGCCTGCCGCACAAGCTGCGGATGCTGAATCCCCCGAGGCGCTGCGCCTGCCGCCAGTCATCGACCGGCAACCGGCGCCGACGGAGAATCCGGCCGCAGAGGACTCGGAGACGCCAACCACACGTGGAGGCGCGCGCCTGGGTGACGACGCCTAGGGACGCTAGGGACGCCCTGCAAGACTCGCGGCACCGTCAATACGGCGCCACCTAAACGCGCTGGGCGTTAGATGTCCTCGTAGACCGCTGTGATCGGATAACGCCGATCCCGCCCGAACGCGCGTGCCGTGACCTTCGGCCCGGGCGGGGCCTGGCGACGCTTGTACTCGTTGTGACGAATCATCCGAGCCACGCGCCGGACCAGATCTGCATCGAACCCCTGGTCGACGATTTCCGACAGCGTCGCATGCTCCTCGACATAGGCGCGGATGATGGCGTCCAGCGTCTCGTAGGGCGGCAAGCTGTCGGAATCCTGCTGGTCGGGTCTCAATTCCGCCGACGGCGGACGGTCGATGACCACCTGCGGAATGAACGGCGGCTCCCCGGCCGGCACCTGCCGGTTTCGCCAGTTCGCCAAGCGAAACACCAGGGTTTTGTACACATCCTTGAGCGGCGCGAAGCCGCCGGCCATGTCGCCGTACAGGGTGGCGTATCCCGTGGCCAGCTCGCTCTTGTTCCCGGTCGCCAGGACCAGGTACCGGAACTTGTTGGACAAGGCCATCAGCAAGGTGCCGCGCACACGGGACTGGATGTTCTCTTCGGTTACATCTTGTTCGCAACCGGCGAATTCCCTGCCCAGGGCCTGCCCGAACTGTTCGACCATCGGCTCGATGCCGATGTCGGAGAAGCGCACGCCCAGCGCCTCGGCCTGTGCTCGCGCCTCGCGGCGCGACAGCTCTGACGTGTACCGCGACGGCATGGCGACGCACCAGACGCGGTCCGCGCCCAGCGCATCCACCGCCAGGGCCAGCACCAGCGATGAATCGATGCCTCCGGACAAGCCGATCAGCACGCCATCAAACCGGTTGCGATTGACGTAATCCGCAACCGACATGGTCAGCGCGCGCCAGCACAGCTGCTCCATGGATTGGTCAGTTTTTTTCGCCGGCTTGGCATTGGCGACGTGGTCGATTGGCACGTCGGCGAGGAAGACCCCCTCTTCGAACGTCGGCGCCCGCGAGATGATCTGACCGTCGTGACGCGCGACCATGGAATCACCATCGAACACCAGTTCATCCTGCCCGCCCACGCAGTTCACGTAGACAATGGACAGGCCGGTCTCCTTGGCCCGCTCGGCAAGAATCTCGTTGCGTAGCGCGTGCTTGGTCTCGTGGAAGGGCGAGGCGTTGATGTTGACCAGCAAGCTGGCGCCGGCCTTGGCCACATCCGCCGTCGGACCGGGCTCCCAGATGTCTTCGCAAATCGTCAGCCCGACCGTCAGTCCGGCCAGTTCGAACACGCAGGTCTTGTCGCCCTGAGCGAAGTGTCGCTCTTCGTCGAAGACCCCGTAATTGGGTAGCTTTTGCTTGCGATACTTGGCCAGACGCTTGTCGCCCAGATACACATCCGCAGCGTTGAAGATGCCCTTCTCGGTGTACTCGGGGTAGCCGACAATGACGCAGATCCCCGCCACCTCGCGGCGAATCCGCGTCAGGCCATCCTTCACCTTCTGCGGGAGACCCCGCCGCAGCAGCAGATCATCCGGCGGATAGCCCAGGACGGCCAGCTCGGGAAACACGACCAGATCGGCCTGGTGCGTCTCCCGGGCCTCAATGGCCGCCTTGACCATCTTGTCGACGTTGCCGTCGACATCGCCGACCCACAGATTGAGCTGGGCCATGCAGACCCGTAGCGAGCGTGCCATAAGCGCGTTGGGATCGGACTTGGCGCGGCGCGCCTAGCCCAGTGCCTTGGCAATCGCCTCGCCGAGATCCGCCGGCGAACTGACTGTGGTCACACCGGCGGCTTCCAATGCCGCGAACTTGTCCGCAGCGGTGCCCTTGCCGCCGGAAATGATCGCACCGGCGTGCCCCATGCGTTTGCCGGGAGGCGCCGTCACGCCGGCGATATACGCCACGACAGGCTTGGTGACATTCGCCTTGATGTACTCGGCGGCCTCTTCTTCCTTCGATCCACCGATCTCGCCAACCATGATGATGCCTTCGGTCTTCGGATCGTCCTGGAAGCGAGAAATGACGTCGATGAAGCCCATGCCATGGACGGGGTCGCCGCCAATGCCCACACAGGTGGACTGTCCGAGACCGTTGTTCGTGGTCTGGAAAACCGCCTCGTAGGTCAAGGTGCCAGAGCGCGACACAATGCCGATCTTGCCCGGCTTGTGAATATGGCCCGGCATGATGCCGATCTTGCATTCACCCGGCGTGATGACGCCAGGGCAATTCGGGCCGATCAGCACCGAATCGGTTTCGCCCAGCGCCGCCTTGACGCGCACCATGTCCAGCACCGGAATATGTTCGGTGATGCAGACGATCACCTTGATGCCCGCATCAATGGCTTCCAGCACGGCGTCAGCGGCAAACGGCGCCGGCACATAGATCATGCTGGCATCGGCGCCGGTTTCTGCAACGGCTTCCGCCACGGTATTGAACACGGGCCGGTCGAGATGACTTTCACCGCCGCGGCCCGGCGTGACACCACCAACCAGCTGAGTGCCGTAGGCAATGGCCTGTTCCGAATGGAAGGTGCCCTGGCGCCCGGTGAAGCCCTGGACGACGACCTTCGTGTCCTTGTTGATCAAGATACTCATGAGATGTCCTTTGTGGTCCGGGGGCTTACTTGGCGGCCTCGACGACCTTTTTGGCGGCGTCGGTCAGGTCCACAGCGGGAATGATGTCGAAATCGGATTCTTCGAGCAGTTTGCGGCCCTGCTCGACGTTCGTGCCTTCCAGTCGGGCGATAACCGGAATGGTCAGCCCAACCTGCTTGACGGCCTCGATAATCCCTTCGGCGATGAGATCGCAGCGCACGATGCCACCGAAGATATTCACCAGAATGGCCTTTACGTCGGAGCCCGACGTGATCAGCTTGAAGGCCTCGGTCACGCGCTCGGCGGTCGCACCACCACCGACATCCAGGAAGTTTGCCGGCTGACCGCCATGCAACTTGATGATATCCATGGTCGCCATCGCCAGGCCCGCGCCATTGACCATGCAACCGATGTCGCCTTCCAGCGTGACGTAGTTGAGGTCGTGCTTGGCGGCCGCCAACTCCTTCTCATCTTCTTGCGTCGGATCGGCCATCGCGGCGATGTCCTGATTACGATACAGGGCGTTGTCGTCGAAATTCAGCTTGGCATCCAGGGCGGCCAGACTGCCGTCTTCCTTGATGATCAGCGGGTTGATCTCGACCAGGCTGGCATCGCGCTCGTGGAACAGGCGGATAAAGCCATTGACGATCTTGCCGAACTGGCCGATCTGATCCTTGTTAAGCCCCAGGAAGAAGCCCAGACGCCGCGCCTGATAGCCGGAAAAGCCGGCGCCAGGAGGTACGCCCACGGCCAGGATTTTCTCCGGCGTGTTCTCCGCGACTTCCTCGATGTCCATGCCGCCTTCCGGCGAGGCCATGACCACGATGCGGTCGGTGCCGCGATCGACAAGTACCGACAGGTAAAGCTCGGTGACGATGGCCGAGGGTTCCTCGACCAGCACCAGGTTGATCGGCAGGCCTTTGGCGTCGGTCTGCTTGGTGACCAGCCGCTGACCGAGCATGCCGGCTGCGGCTGACTTCACCTCATCCAGCGTGTCGACCAGCTTCACGCCACCGACCTTGCCGCGGCCACCGGTGTGGACCTGCGCTTTGACGACCCAGCGCTCGCCGCCAAGTTTCTTCGCGGCTTCGACAGCCTCGTCGGGGGAACTGGCCACGTGGCCGGTCGGAACGGGGATGCCGTACTCGGCAAACAGGCCCTTGGCCTGATACTCATGCAGGTTCATTGCACACCGGACTCGGGAGTTGGGCTGCGGATTCTCGCCCATCGCCGTGCGGTGCGCAAAACGGCGCCGTATGCTTGGGTCAATCTGCAAGCAATCGGTTTCGTCGAAGTGCCCCGACAACGCGCAACATGAGCGGTCGTTTTCTCGCGCGCGAGATCGCCGATCACCCTACAGCCTCTGACTGGCGCGTCCTGCGGGCCTTGACGGCTTATCGCTGGATTGTCTCCGTCATTGCGCTGGCATTGATTTATCTGGACCTCGCCGGCCAGGCACTCGGCGTGATTCGGTCCGATGTCTTTCTGATCGTTGCCTTGGCCACCGCGCTGCATGCGATGGGCGCCACCGTCACGCTGGAAATGCGGCGGCCGGCTCTGGACGCGCAGACATTATTCCAATCCATCGCCGACATGACGGGTGTCGGCCTCTGGATGTGGGCAACCAACGGCGTCGCCAGCGGCCTTGGCGTGCTGCTGGTTTTCCCGATGATCGCCGCCAGCCTGCTGCTCAACCGCCGCATGGTGCTGCTGGTGGCCGCCGTAACCAGCATCGGCCTGCTGGCGCTGGAGTCGCTACGCACACTTAGCAGTCCGAATGCGCAAGCACTCACCGAAGCCGGCCTGCTCGGGCTGCTGATGTTCGCGATGGGGCTGGTCAGCCATGCCATGGCCGGTCGCGCACGACGCAGCGAGGCGTTGGCGCGCCAGGTCGGCGGAGACCTGGTGAGCCTGTCGCGGCTCAATGAAAGTATCGTCGCTCGCATCCGTGCCGGCGTCGTCGCGGTCACCGGCAACGGCACCGTGCAACTGGTGAATCCCGCGGCGCGCCGCCTGATCGAGCTCGACACTTCGATCCATGGTCAGCCGCTAGATGCCGTAACCCCCGCGCTGGGTGCGGCACTCGCTCGCTGGCGCGCCGACCCCAACATCCACATGGACCCGATCCCACTGCCCGGTGGCCGGGCGCTGTCGGCCCAGTTCGTCCGCCTGGGCTGGGGTGACTATGCGCCCGTGCTGATCATGCTCGAAGACGCCGATGCGCTGGCCCAGCAGGCGCAGCAGATCAAACTCGCGGCCCTGGGCCGCTTGTCGGCCTCCATCGCGCACGAGATCCGCAATCCGCTGGCGGCGATTAGCAACGCCGCTCAGCTTCTGGAGGAATCGCCAGAGCTGTCCGAGGATGACCGCGCGCTGAATGCGATCGTCCGCCGCAACAGTTCGCGCATCGAAAGCATCGTGCGCGATGTGCTGTCGCTATCTCGTCCGGCACCGGGGGCCCCGATTCCTATTCCATTGCATGCCGAGTGCAGCGCCCATTTCGAACAATTTCGCGAGTCTGGCCAGCACGAGCACTGTCAGCTGGACCTGCATCAAATCGACAAATCGGTGCATATCGTCGCCGACCCGGACCACCTGCGCCGGATTCTGACCAACCTGTGGGAAAACAGCTGCGAACATGCGGCATCGCGCCCGGTCCGGCTGCGTATCGCCGCCCGGTCCGATGGCGAGCAAGTGACCATCGAACTTAGCGACAACGGACCCGGCATCCCGACTGACGTCGTGGAGCATGTGTTCGAGCCGTTTTTCACCACCCGTTCCTCCGGCACCGGGCTGGGGCTTTATCTCGCCCGCGAACTGGCTCGCAACAACGGCGGCCACCTAGATCTGGTGTCAGCACGGCCTGGCGCTCGATTCCAGCTTCAGCTGCCGGCAGGAAACTCTGTCCATCATGAGACACTGACGGCATGAACAACCCGCGCGTCCTGGTCGTCGACGACGAAGTCGACATCCGCAAGCTCATCGAAATCACGCTGGCCCGAATGGGTGTGGACACCGACGCCGCAGAGAATGTCGGACAGGCGCGCGAACGGCTGGCCGAACGCCGTTTCGACCTGTGCCTCACGGACATGCGCATGCCTGATGGCACGGGCAAGGACCTGGTCCGTCACATCCAACAAGCCCACCCCGACGTCCCTGTTGCCGTCATCACCGCCTACGGCAATACGGAAGACGCCGTTGAGTGCATGAAACTCGGCGCCTTCGATTTCGTCAGCAAGCCCGTGGACATTCACGTGCTACGCAAGCTGGTCGAATCCGCACTGTCGGTGCAGCCGTCTGCGCTCCCGCCCCAGGCGGATGCGCACGAGACCGCGCTGATCGGCGAGACCGCGAGTATTCGGCAACTGCGCAAGACGATCCTGAAACTGGGCCGTAGCCAGGCGCCCGTGTACATCACCGGCGAATCGGGAACCGGCAAGGAACTCGTGGCGCGTCTCATCCACGAGCAGGGCGCCAGACGCAGCGGACCGTTCGTTCCGGTCAACTGCGGTGCCATCCCGGGCGAACTGATGGAATCAGAACTCTTCGGCCACCTGCGCGGCAGCTTTACCGGCGCCAACGAGACCAAGGAGGGGCTGTTCCAAGCGGCCGACGGTGGCACGCTATTCCTCGATGAGGTGGCGGACCTGCCGCTGCTCATGCAGGTCAAGTTGCTACGCGCGATCCAGGAACGCTCTATTCGCCCCGTCGGCGCCAAACGTGAGGTGCCGGTCGATGTCCGAATTGTCTCGGCCACCCACCACGATCTGGCCACACGGGTGCAGGAAGGCGAATTTCGCCAGGATCTGTTCTATCGCCTCAATGTCATTCAGGTTTCGGTGCCGCCGCTGCGCGACCGCGCAGATGACATCCCGCTTCTCGCCACGCAGCTATTGGCAACGATTGCCGAACGCTACGGCCTGCCCGCCGCGCCGCGGCTGACCACAAATGCTCTGTCGCACCTGTCCACACACGCGTTTCCTGGCAACGTGCGCGAACTGGATAACGTACTAGAGCGCGCAGTCGCCTTGGCCGATGGCGATGTCATCGATGTCGATGACCTGCAGCTCACCCCAGCACCACCGACGATGGCGCCAACATCCACCGACGATGCGGATGGTCTACGCGGCGAGTTGGAGGAACTGGAACGCCAACGGATTCTCGAAGCGCTGCAGGCCACCAGGTTCAACAAGACCAAGGCCGCCGAACGCCTGGGAATGAGTTTTCGTCAGCTGCGCTATCGCACGAAAAAGCTTGGCATTGATTGACGCCAGCGCCCGCTGCGCGTGTGCAAACGAGAAGCTACTATAAAAGCCATAGTAACTTCGGATGCAACCCAAGGCAGTAGGACCGGATGCCATCGGATCAATTCGAATTCGCAGCAGAAGAGACGCCGCTCATCCCGGCGTCGGACGGACATTCTGCGACTTGGAAAGTCCTGCTAGTCGATGACGATCCGGATATTCACAATGTCACCCGCTTGGCCCTGGCGGGGCTGGCGCACGCTGACCGCCCCTTGGAGCTGCACTCGGCCGAGAGCGCCGAGCAGGCCAGTGAGATGCTGCGACAGACGCTGTACGCCGTAGCCTTGATCGATGTGGTCATGGAAAGCGACGAAGCCGGCCTCGACCTCGTGCGCTACATCCGAGAAACCCTGAATGAGGGCCGGACACGCCTGATCATCCGCACCGGCCAAGCGGGGCTGGCGCCGGCCTGGGACACGGTGCGTGATTTCGACATCAACGGCTACGAGGAAAAGTCCTTCCAGACCGCAACCCGGCTGAAAACCGCCGTGCTCACGGCGCTGCGTTCGTTCGAGCAGATCTGCGCATTGGAAAAAGCCCAGCGGCGCATCGCCGCTCATACCGCAGGTCTGCGTGACATCCTCGACGCGCTGTCCGACATGGCGGGAGATAACGACCTGCCCGCCGCCGAACAGCGGATGCTCTCCGAATTATCGAGGCTGGTGACCGGCGGTCAGGCCTCGGTCTTGGTCCAAGGCGGATCAGCGGTCATCGTCGATCACGGGCGCGAGCCCGAACCGCTCAAGGTCATCGCCGCCAGCGGCGCCTTCGACCTCGCGAATCGAGTGGGTATTTCAGCGCTGCCGCCTTCCGCCACCGAGTTGATCACCCGCTGCCTGCGCGATGGTGCCGACAGCAGTCACGCAAATTATTACTGCACCTACTCGGAATCGGCCACGGGCAACCCTCGCGTGTTTCTCGTCCATGCGGATGCCGCGCAACACGAGCTGGACCGTGAACTCGTCCAACTGTTCTGCCGCAACGCCTCGCTGGCCAGGGACGCCATCGCGCTCAATGTCGATTTGGAGCGTAGCCAGGAGGACATCGTGCTATTGATCAGCGAAGCTGTGGAAGCACGGTCAATGGAAACCGGCCATCACGTGCAGCGGGTCGGCGCCTATTCGCAGGTAATCGCCCAGCGGCTTGGGGTATCGGAGGAGGACGCAAAGATTCTCAGGATGGCCTCACCGCTGCACGATCTCGGCAAGATCGCCATCGCCGACGCGATTCTGAAAAAACCTGGCAAGCTGACGGCGGAAGAGCGGACAGAGATGGAAAAACATCCGGAGATCGGCGCCGCGATACTCTCCGGCCAAGATCGCCCGGTGTTGCAAGCGGCCAAGATCATTTCACTGCAGCACCAGGAAAAATGGGACGGTACCGGCTATCCGTATGGACTGGCGGGGGACGACATCCATATCTTCGCGCAAATCACCGCAATCGCAGATGTGTTCGACGCCATCAGCTCGGAACGTTGCTATAAGGCCGCATGGCCGTTAGAGCGCTGCTTCGAGTTTCTGAAGGAGCAGCGTGGGCGGCATTTCGGCCCGGCGGTGGTCGATGCCTTCTTTGACTCGATGGATGACATCATCGCCATACGCGATGCCCTGCAAGACCACTGATTCCCTCACGCCACCACGACCAAGCCTCATCATCGCCATGACAGACGACCGCATCATGCATCTGGAAGCCTTGCTGGCCCACCAGGACGACGCGCTGCGGCAGCTCAGCGACGCGCTCTACGGCCAACAGCGCCAAATCCAGGCATTGGAACGAGAACTTGAGCGGCTGACGCAACGGCTCGAAGCCGCCGAGCACCCCGCCGGGGACCAACCCGGCCATGAGATCCCGCCGCACTACTGAGTCGCTCACCTCAGCCCGGTGGCCACTTCAGAGGACGTCCGGCAATGATGTGCAGATGCAGATGGAACACGCTTTGGCCCGCGTCCGCGCCGTTGTTGACGACGACCCGAAAGGCGTCACCGAACCCTTCGGCTGCGGCGATCTTGGGCGCGATAACCATCAGATGGCCGAGCAGGCCGACATCCTCCTCGCCGGCGTCGGCCAGACGCGGAATCGGCTTACGGGGCACCAACAGAATATGTGTCGGCGCTGCCGGGTTGATATCCCGGAACGCGGCGCATTGCGCATCCTCGTAGACCAGTTCACCAGGAATCTCGCCGGCCAGAATCTTCTCGAACAGGGTGGCTTGCGCCATGGATTCACCGTGTGGTTGAGGCGTCGGCGGAGAGTGCGGCATCGATGGGAAGCCTCGCAAGTGACGCGGCCTTGAGGCTACCGAGGTAGAGGTAGTCGCCGGCCCGCTCGGCCGAGGTCACCGGGCCGTAGGCCGAGTCATCGTGGTCCTGCAGATTCGCCACAATCCGGCCCTCGGTATCCAGACCGAGCACGAAACCGAGATGCGCCGGTTGCGGATGTAGCGATTCCGGCAAGCGGTAGATCATCTTGCGCAAATACGGCTTGTCCGCCGTCGCATCCAGTGCGGCGTCACGTGGGCCATACAGCGCGAGCCAGAACACGCCGCTTTGCTCGTCGTAACTGATGTTGTCGGGAAAGCCCGGCAAATTATCGATGAAGATGTCGCGCTCCCCGGCTTTCGGCCCCTTGAGCCATAGCCGCGATACCCGGTAGGCGCCGGTTTCGTTAATCAGCACGTACTGCTCGTCCGGCCCCAGTGCCACACCATTGGCAAAGTAGAGTCCTTGCAGCAACTCGTCGACCGCCCCATCCGGCGTGTACCGCAACAGCCGCCCGGTTCCGTCGTGTTCTAGAAAGTCGGCGAGCATGTGCTCCATGCCGTACTTCCACGACGCATCAGAAAAGTAGATCGTGCCATCGCGCGCCACATCGAGGTCATCGGCAAAACGAAAGGCCAGACCATTCGCCTGCGCAGCCAAAACCTCGAGCCGACCATCCCTGCTGATACGCAGCAAACCCCGGTAGGCGTCGGCGACGGCCAAAGCGCCATCCGGCAGCAACGCGATGCCCAACGGGCGCCCGCCCGTTTCCGCCAATGTCGTCACCTCGCCAGAGACACCGTCCACACGCACGACACGTCCATCGAGATAGCCCGTGTAAACGTCACCGTTCTCGGAGATGGCGACATCTTCCGGCCCAACACCCGCGCCGACGGCCAACCGCTCGACCGTGCTCAGTCGGCTGTTGAGCGCATAGTCCTGCTCCAAGGGCGGCGCGGGAGGCGCCTGCCACTTCACCGGATCGATTTCGACCGGATAGAACAACAAATAGCCGCCAATGATCGCGACAATCAGGAACAGCCAGGTACCGGCGCGTTTCATCCTTGAATCTCCTCACTCGTGTGCAGGCGTGGCCGTGAATTTCTGCCGATTCGTCGAGGCAACGCAGGGAGATCCTAACGCGGCCGGTCACCTGGCCACAGGTTCGATGGCCAATCCACACCGCGCAGCTTGCCGTTTTCCCGCCACGCCATCGCGGCGAGGTCGAAGGGACGAATCCAGGGAGCTCCGGCCTGCGCGTTCGCCGCACCGATATCCATCATGTCGCGCCAGATTCCGAAAAAGCTGCGCAGCCCCTCCAACAACGGCGTTCCCGGGTGGTAGACATGCGCCGGTTCGGAGCTGGCGCCGTTGACCTCGATCACCTGAAAGCCCTCTCCGCGAACCAGTGCATCAGCGCTTTGCGCTCGCACGTCGAAACGGCCGAAGTGAAAACCTGGGATCGCGTCGGCAAGCGCGCGAACGCGCGCGGTCAACGCCTCGCTATCCAAGGCCTTGGCATCGAGAAACAATGCACCCCGGCAGTGGCTCCCAACATCTGCCATGGGGATGGTTTCATCCGCACCGGGGACGCGATCCAGTGAATCGGAAAAACGTTCGAACAACAGCGGAGAGATCAGGCGGCCTCGCGCATCATCGAGTATCAACGCGCCGAGCGTTCTCCGCCCGTCACCCCGAAGCTTGGGGAACCGCTTTTCGGTGATGGACACCAAGCCCCCCGGCTCGCCCGGCCGGCGGACAAAAAACAACCCGTACTCCTGCCCCGGCGCGTAGGCCTGCACGATGGCCGGCAGGTGCATGCGGTTGAAGTAGTCACGAACCGCGCCCTCACTATGCGCGATCCGCACGCCACGGCCACGCTCGCCCCGGTTGGGCTTGATAACCAGCGGCCAGGGCCTGCCCAGGCGTTGAGCGAAGGCCAGTGCCCGAGCCGTGCGCTCGGCAGGCGCAAGATCAGCCTCGACCAGTTCAAACGGCGCGACAAAATCCGCGGCACGGGCGGCCAACGGCACCAGGGTTTCATCCTTGCCTTCGCCGATGAGGCCGCCGGCATGAGAAATCCCAGGATTCACTGCGGTGAAACGCGTTAGTTGCCCGGTCAGCAAGGTCCGGGCGCTGATGTAGGCGACAACCGGCACGTAGAAGAGCGGCCCCGGCCAGAATTCCCAACGCCGCCATCGCGCCCAGCGAATGGACCAGCGTGTTCGCCAGCCAACACCCTGCATGGTTGGACTCCGAGCTCAGGCGCTGGCGCGTTCGTGGCGCAACGTCGCCGGCGCCTTGCCGAAGCTGTCCGGCAGCTGCGACCCCAGCGCGGTCAGCGTGCTACGTATCAGCGCGAAGTGATGGACGGCATGTCCCTGCACGAACTGCAGTTCACGCGCCAACGACGACTGCGATACCGAGGAAGTCTCCCCGGCATCGGTGGCCAGACGCACGGGAAGCGGCCGATCGCCATCAGCTTCGATGTCACGCAACTCGTCCTGCAACTGAGAGATCACGCGGCGCGCCTTGGCGACCGACAACTCGGTTTCGCGGCAGCGTTCACGGGCGTCGTAGTCAACCTGACCGCAGGTTAGACCCGTGAGCAGGCAACGATAGTGGTCGACGATATGCCGAAGGTGCGGCCCTACCGCGCCATAGTGATGGGCGGACAAGAATCCGAGCAGTGCATCGGCCTCACGCAGGGTGGCGATGTTGTCGTTGATCAAGGCATTGATGGACACGCAATTATTCCTGTTCCCGTTACTCCAGCCCTTTCTTCGCCCAATCCGCCGCAGGTGGATTCGGGCCAGCGACATCGAGTCGCACGAGGCTGAGCGTAAATACCAAGCAAAATCCGATGGTGATGGGCAGACCCGGCGCCAAGGTCAGGAGAATCTCGGGGGTTCCGAGCCACCAATGCACGCCAACGATCAACCCGTAAATCATACCGAGCGCGCCGAACACCGCGCGTGCGCTACGCCACCAAACGGCTCCGGCGCCGGCATAGAGGCGATGCATCAATGTCGTGCCCGTCAGCGTCACCACAAAGCTCATCGCGCCCTGCGCGGCGCCGGAACGAAGCGCGATCTCAACTCCATGCGCTGAATTCGCAAACACACCCCAGCTGCCATAGAACAACGCGCCGAGGCAGGCCCCGGTGAGGCCGTCCATTAAGCGCAATGCCCAGCGGGCCAGCGACTGGCTGGCCGGTTTGGTCCGAACGGCAGTTGAAACGGTCATCGGTGCATCAGACCCGGCTGCGGCGGTGTTGTTCTCAGATGACCGATTCAAGGCAGTGTGTCCTGCCAGGCGAAGCACGGCGGCGCCGCGACGGAAAAATCCGGGTTCAGCAGCGACGGCGTCTGGTTGTAGCGCAGGCGCTGCCCCCCGGCGGCGAGCACCCTGCCACCGGCCTCGGCCACCACGCAGTGACCCGCCGCGGTGTCCCATTCTGAAGTCGGCCCGACGCGGGGATAGAACTCGCCCTCCCCTGCGGCGAGGCGACCGAACTTCAACGCGCTACCGACGCGCACTGCCTCGTGAGCAGGCAAGCCATTCAACAGTGCCGTCAACGCCTCCGTTGCATGCGAGCGCGTGACCAGCACACGCGGCGTCGCGACCTTGGCGGCTGCCAGCAACATGGGCGCGGGAGATCCGCGCCGGGTGGCCATCCAGGCGCCCTGTCCGCGGGCTGCGTAGTAGGTCTCGTCAAGGTCCGGCGCATGCACCACGCCCATGACCGGCTCACCATGCTCGATCAATGCAATGTTGACCGTGAACTCGCCGTTGCGCGCGATGAACTCGCGCGTTCCATCCAGCGGGTCGATCAGCCAGTACCGTGTCCAGGCTTGGCGTTGCGCCCAAGGCACTGCGGCGGCTTCCTCGGACAACCGAGGCACACCGGGCGTGAGCGCGATCAGCTCATCGAGAATGGATTGATGCGCGGCCAGATCCGCCGCGGTGACCGGGGATTCATCCGCCTTGTAGCGCACGGCGACCTCATCGCCGTAGTGCTTCATAATGCATTCACCAGCCCGACGCGCCACCGCAACCAGGGCCTGGAGAGTCACCGGATAGTCAGACATCACATCACTCGCCGCATGGACGCCATTATGCCGACCTCATCGCTGAACTGGGACGAGATCGACACGGTGATGCTGGACATGGACGGCACCATCCTCGATCTCGCTTACGACAACTGGTTCTGGCAGGAACACATCCCGCTGGAAGTCGCGCGATCACGGAACGTGGAACCCGACAGCATCCGTGGCGACCTGGAACGCCAGTTCGAAGCTGCCTTCGGCACCCTGAACTGGTATTGCCTGGAGCATTGGAGCCGCGAACTCGCACTCGATATCGTCGCCCATAAACGGGCTAGCCAGCATCGCGTCACACCGTTGCAAGGCGCAGTCGATGCCATCGAACAGCGCCGCCTGCAGGGGCAAGCCATCTGGCTGGTCACCAACGCCCATCCGCTAACGCTGGAGATCAAGCTGGAGCAGACCGGCATCGCGCCATTGTTCGATCACCTGCTCAGCTCACATGATTTCGATGCACCGAAGGAGCACCCGGACTTCTGGCAGCGATTGGGCGAGCGTGTGCCGCACGACCCAGCCCGCAGCCTGTTCGTCGATGACAGCCTGCGGGTGCGACACGCGGCACGTAGCGCCGGCTACCGCCATGTTTGGGGAATCGCCAAGCCGGATTCACGGCAACCAGCCGCCGCATTGAACGATGGCCCAGCGGCCGAATCGCTTGCCGCAATCCTGTTGAGCTGAACGCGGCGCGTTCAGGAACCGCCGAAATCGGCTAGCCGCCGCTGCGACCGCGACGCCGTCCGCCTCCGCCGCCGCCGCTCCGCCGACGACCGTCGTTGCGCGGCTTGCGCTCACGCGGTTTCGGCCGCACCAGTTCGGTGGCCATGTCATCCGGCCCCGGAATGGTCGTCTCGATCTTGAAGCCAACATAGCGTTCGATATCAGGCAACGAGTAGACGTATTCCTCGCAGCAGAAGCTGATGGCATCGCCTTCCGCGCCTGCGCGCGCCGTCCGGCCGATGCGATGCACGTAGTCCTCGGCATCCTGCGGCAGATCGTAGTTGATCACGTGCGTGACATCCGGAATGTGGAGTCCGCGCGCAGCCACATCCGTGGCGACCAGAATCGCCAGATCACCGCTCTGGAAGCGCTCCAACAGCTTCATGCGCTTGGGCTGAGGCACGTCGCCGGAAATGATCGCGGTAGAGAAACCATTGGCATTGAGCCAGTCGGCAACGCGTTCGCCGACCCGCTTGGTGTTGATGAACACCATGGTTCGGTGAGGGTCGTGCTGGCGTAGCCATCCGATCAGCAACGCGATCTTGTCGTCCTTGGACACATGCACCATGGTCTGGCGCACGCGGTCGGCGGTGACGGTTTCGGCCTCCACCCGCACGAGCTCCGGATCATTCATGTGCTCGTAGGCCAGTTCCAGCACACGGTGCGACAGCGTGGCGGAGAACAGCATGTTCAAGCGCTTCTGCGGTTCTGGCAGCTTGCGCAGCAGATAACGAATGTCCTTGAGGAAACCGAGGTCGAACATCCGGTCGGCCTCATCCAACACCACCGCCTCCGCCCGGTCGAGGGTGTAGGCCTTTTGCTTGAAGTAGTCGATCAGGCGGCCAGGCGTGCCGACCAGAATGTCGACACCGGCCCGCAATTCCTCGCGCTGCGACTCATAACCGGTTCCGCCGAACACGACCATCAGACTTAGATCCACCTGCTTGAGCAGCGTCGCGGCATCCTTTTCGATCTGGATGGCCAACTCGCGTGTCGGGGCCACAATCAAAGCCCGTGGGGCACACGTGAACCCTTCGCGAATGGGCTCCGGCTCGTGGGAGAGCAGACGATTGATCGTGGCCAGCAGGAAGGCGGCCGGCTTGCCGGTGCCCGTCTGGGCCTGTCCGGCGATATCCCGACCGGCGATGAGCTTGGGAAGCGTCTGCGCCTGAATGGGTGTGCAGTGGGTGAACCCGATTTCGGCGAGTGCGGCTTGCAACGGTTGTGCAAGAGGGAGGTCGGAGAACGGGGTCTCCGATAGATGTGCGGCGTCGGCCATGCGCAGGAGGAACCTGAAGAGTGCAAATGAGGGCGAGACAGAAGCGTCACCCGAAACGACTTGCAATGGTAGCAAAAGTGGGCTCCAATACGGTTCATCCCGTGCGCGCCATCACGCCAGCGCACAACGTTATTCAAATTCCCCACAAAACCTTGCGTTGCCGCCCTGCGAGCGCCATGTTCGCGGCGGGACGGATGACACCCTTCCGACGAGGGGTCGTCACTTCCACTTTTCAGGCACTGCTGACCTCCGGTCGCAGTCCCACCCATGTTTGCTAATTTAGGAGTTGTTATGAGCGAGAACATCGCTGTCGTGACAGACGCCAGCTTCGACACAGACGTGAAACAGGCACCCGTGCCCGTGCTTGTGGACTACTGGGCCGAATGGTGCGGACCCTGCAAGATGATCGCGCCGGTCCTCGAAGAAGTTGCCAATGACTACGCTGGCCGGCTGAAGGTCGCCAAGCTCAACGTCGACGAGAACCCAGGCACGCCGCCGAAGTTCGGCATTCGTGGCATTCCCACGTTGATGCTGTTCAAGGACGGCGAAGTGGCCGCCACCAAGGTCGGTGCATTGTCCAAGGCTCAGCTGTCTGATTTTCTTGATCAGCACCTGGCGTAAATCTCACATCGGGGCCGGCGCCGCCGGCCCCGCCATTTCCCGATTGATATTGATCCCTCGCACGGTAGAAACCCGGTGACCAAAGAAGAGACCGCCGTAGACGAAGTCGCAGAACGCCCGGAGAACAACACCGAGGCAGAGCGCAAGCCCCGCAAGAAGGTCAAGCTGGCTGTTGAACCCGCCGGCTCGCCGGATGCCCCCAGCGCCGAAAAGCCGGTCGAAAAGGCCAGCGAACCAAAACCAACGGCCAAAGGCCGGGGTGACAGCGCACCAGGCAACTCGGACGGCGAATCCGATGATGCCGGCAACCAGGACGATGACGGCGACGACGATGGCAACAGCCAGGGTGGTCGAAACCGAAACAATCGCGGGGGGCAGAACAACAACAGTAACAACCAGAGCGGCGGACGCCGCCGCCGTGGTCGTCGCAACCGAGACCAGCAGCCCGAACCGATTCCAGAGTTCGATGGCCCGCCACTGAACATCAGTGAGCTGAAGTCCAAAACCGCTTCCGAGGTGATCGAAGAAGCGGAAGCGATGGGGATCGAGAACGTCTCACGCACGAAGAAGCAGGATGTGATCTTCCAGATCATCCGCACCCGCGCGAAGATGGGTCAGCAGATCTTTGGCGACGGGGTGCTGGAAATCCTGTCCGATGGTTTCGGTTTCCTCCGCGCCCCTGAAGCGTCGTATCAGGCCGGGCCGGATGATATCTACGTTTCGCCCTCCCAGATTCGACGGTTCGGCCTGCGCACCGGTGACAGCATCACCGGCCAAATCCGCACACCCAAGGACAACGAGCGCTACTTCGCGCTGCTCAAGGTCGACACGATCAATGGCGAAACGCCGGAGCAGTCCAAGCGCAAGGTGCCATTCGAAAACCTGACGCCGCTGTTCCCCGAGAAACAGCTGGTCATGGAACTCGGAAACGGCAGCACCGAAGACATCACCGCCCGCATCATCGATATCGTCTCCCCGTTCGGCAGAGGTCAGCGTGGCCTGATCGTGTCACCGCCGAAGGCCGGCAAGACGATGTTGATGCAGAACGTGGCGCAAAGCATCGCCGCCAACTATCCCGACGCCTATCTGATCGTGCTGTTGATCGACGAACGTCCGGAAGAAGTGACCGACATGCAGCGCTCGGTGCGTGGTGAGGTGGTCTCCTCCACCTTCGACGAACCCGCGGTCCGGCACGTCCAGGTGGCCGAGATGGTCATCGAGAAAGCCAAGCGCCTCGTCGAGCACAAGATGGATGTGGTGATCCTGCTGGATTCCATCACCCGCCTGGCCCGCGCCTACAACACCGTAGCCCCCAGCTCCGGCAAGGTGCTCACCGGTGGCGTCGACGCCAACGCCCTGCAGAAGCCCAAGCGTTTCTTCGGCGCCGCTCGCAATGTCGAAGAAGGCGGCTCGCTGACCATCATCGCCACCGCGCTGGTCGAAACCGGCTCGAAGATGGACGACGTGATCTACGAGGAATTCAAGGGCACCGGCAACATGGAAATCCAGATGGAACGCCGCATCGCCGAAAAGCGCGTGTTCCCGGCCATCAACATCAACCGCTCCGGCACGCGTCGCGAAGAGTTGATGATGGATGCCGTCACGCTGCAAAAGGTCTGGGTGCTGCGCAAACTGCTGCACGCCATGGACGAAATCGCGGCCGTAGAACTGCTGATCGACCGAATGAAGCAGACCAAGACCAATGCGGAGTTCTTCGACTCCATGAAGCGGCAGTAACACAGCCGCCAGGTCCTGAAAAGGCCCCAATCGGGGCCTTTTTTGTTGCACCGCAATAGGGCTTCATTTCGTCGCAACAGAGTCTTGAGATGCTGCGGCGGTTCTCGCGCACCTCTCAGCCCTGATAACCGGCTGTATCGAGGTATCCGTCACAAATTGCATACCACGGACCGAAATATGATCATGCGGACCATAACGAGCTGGAACGTCACGGTCTCATGTCCGGTTTCGGCGCGTTTTTCCGTAAGGGGGAAGTAGTCATTCAATTCATCACAGCGACGCCATCACGCGTTGCCAAACCGTATTAGTCACTAACTGGTCCGCTGCTTGCGAGTTCCCACAGGGAACCGCGGAACGACTTGGAGTGACCGAAGGCGCTAGTCGCCATTTCGCTGCTCATGGAAGTGCAGCAATCACTTGTTGCTTTAGCAAGTTTGAAGAGACATTGGAAAGGCTCATGTCAATGAACATCAGAAACGCAACGCCCGCTGACGCCCCCACCATCGCCGAGATGGTTGATCTGGCCGGCGAGGGCATTCCCCGGTACTTGTGGCGTACGCGTGCCCGCCCCGGCGAAAGTGTTGTCGAGGCAGGGTTACGGCATACCTCCGCCATCGAGGGTGAATTCAGCTTCACACATGGGCGCGTCCACACGCACAACGGACAAGTCGTGGGTGTTTGCCAAGCATTTGATCTGGATAGCGTTCGAGATCGGGATGAGATCAACAATTGCTGCGGCGTGATCCGCGGCTTGGTCGAGCTTGAAGCAATGGCAACCGGCACCTGGTATGTCAACGCCCTGGCCACGGCCAAAAACGTACGCCGGCGTGGGGTTGCCCGCGCGCTGCTAGCGGATTCGGTCCGACGAGCCGAAGCATTGGGGTTGCGTCAGGTCAGCCTGATTGTCTCGTCCGACAACCGCCCCGCCAAAGCGATGTACGACAGTCTTGGGTTCCGCTTTGAAGCACAGCGCGTCGCCGAGCGCTTCCCGGAACAAGGCCATGGCGGCGAATGGATTCTGATGCTCGCAAACACTAGCGAGTTAGTAGACGTGTTGCCGGCGCAGTTCGCCCCATCACTGCCCGCTAGCGAGACGCCCGTACTGGCAGCAGCACAAGCGAAGCGTCGTGCGGCCGTGGGGCGAGAAGCTTTGGCCGTCGGAACCTAGCGCCCAACAGACCTCGCCGGGGGGCGCCTCTCCCCGAGTGATCCATCCCTGATCAGAACCCGAGGTCCTGCATCAGCCGTTTCGCCAGCGTTCGATGCTGTGAAGCGATCACGGGCTGCATGACCTCCAACTGCGCTTCGGACAGTTGCAGCACGCGCAACCAATCGGCGTCTTCGCGGACCGCGCCCTCGAACCCGAGCGCGTGGCCCAACTCATCGGCTGACGCGTCGAACATCGTGATCTGCAATGCGGAAAAGTTGACGCTGCGCAGACCGGATGGCGCCGAGTACTGGTAAACCCCGAAACCGGTCACGCTTTCTCCGGTGCCGAAGAACACATCACCCACTTCGCCCGCGGTCGCGATGACCAGTACATCAGCGCTCATACGAGAGGCCAGGCGACTCAAACGGTCTTGCTGTGACTCGGTCTGGGCTGCATTGAGGCGTTGGTAGGAGTCAATGAATCGGAGCTCCTGGCGCAGTCCGAGGCTGTTCTGAACCCGCACCTCGGAAAATCCGCGCGCCCGCAGAATCGCCGCCACTTCGTTGGCCACGATGTCGTGAAGCCCCCACCGATCCACCCGCATGGTGTCGCGGCCCAAGGCGGCCTCCTGCACGCCACGGCTTTGCAGATAAAGAATGGCGTCCACGGCACCGATGACGACTACCCGTTGCCCCGTTCCGGCCTCCGACAGCGATTTGTACGGAGTGGACGCACAGGCGCTCAAAAGCAGCGCGACAGCGGATACCAGTAGGAGACGGCGTGTCATTTTCGGGTCCAATCCCGCATCCGTGCGGAAGGGCAAGTGATCCGCATATCCTGCCCGATGCCACAGCGCCTGGGTAGCGCCGGCTTGCGCGGGCTAGTGAACGACGTCCATATCCAGCGCGCGCTCGATGGAGTCGGTGGGATGCGTGACGAGGTCCTTATTGATCGACCGGGTGACGCAACGTGATGTGGGTGTATCCATGCGCTCACGCAGGCGGCCGAGGAAACGGGGCGCCGAGACCAGCACCAGATCGTCTACACCCTGCCGCGTGCGGGCGTCCCGCAGCCAATCGGCCAGCTCGGCCGCGAAGCGATCGGCCTCGTGCTCATGCGCCTGACGACTGCCGTCCGTCTGATCCTCACCATGGCCGGCACTGGCATGCGTCGCGCCACGGCCACCGGTCACGAGTTCGCGATTCTTCATGCGAGACTCATCGTGCTGCAGCACCTCGACCGGCTCCAGCGGAAGACGGTTCGCGCGAAAGCGAAAAATCTTGGCCTGCGCGGCATCTGCCACGACAACCAGTCGGTGCTGAAAATCTTCGTGCATGCGGCGACTCCTTGCTCAAGTGAATCACCGGGTCGCTCGCGGGTACGCCAACGAACCCGGCCGTTCAGCATAGCGCGAAGCCTCGGTCGGATGACAAGTCAGTCATCCACCGCCGAACCCCGCAACGGACGAACGACGCCCTCGGATACCAGTTGCGCGCGCAGCCGCTCAACACGATCGCGGTTGACCTGGAAGTCGTAGTAGCCCAAGCGGGCCGTTGAGCGCAGGTCGATCAACCCCTGCTCAGGTCGGAAGACCAGTTCGACGTCGTCGGTATACACGCCCCAGGGGCTGACGACTTCTGCCCGCACATAGCGATCTTCGCGTTCCACGACCGCCGTCCGGTCCATCGCTTCCAAGGCCACGACCGCCTCGCTCCAAGCGAGCTCGGGCGACCCTACCAACACCAGCGGCGGCACCGAGTGGCGACTCACCGTGGCCTGTGAACTGACACAACGCGGCGCAGGCGGACAGGGCGCGAGCGCGTCGTCGCCCGCGAGCCCCACGCGATGCTCAGCCAGGGCCGCGCAGCCGGACAACCCACTGACCATCAGCACCAGAAAACCCCCAGCCACGTATTGCCTGCGTCGCGACATCGCGGACTTGCATCCAACCATCGGTGACTCCTTGTCAGTGTTGGAACGCCAACGCGGCGGGATGCCACGAAAACGTCAACTTCGCTGGCTAGCGTGTGCGGTTAGTCCAACGATAAGGGAGAGTTCGAAGTGGGCGTACAAAATGGATTTAAGTTTGTCGCGGTCGCAGCGCTTTGCGCCGGCATGGCCGCCTGTGAGGGTGACAATGGAGCAGCGGGGCCAGTCGGTCCGGCCGGGCCGACTGGTGGGCAGGGGCCAACAGGTCCCGCAGGCCCTGCCGGCCCGCAAGGACCAGCAGGACCTGGCGGTGACAGCGCTGCCGATTCTTCCATCACTCTGAACAAGATCGGAACGTTCCGAAACCCCGCGGCCGGGTTCGACGAGGCCGCCGCTGAGATCGTCGCTTTCGATGCTCCGACGGCCCAGTTGTACGTCGTCAACGCGCAGTCGGAGACCGTCGATATTGTCGACCTGTCGTCGCCGGCGAATCCGGTGCTGAGTTCGACATTGGATGTGTCGGCAGATGTGGCGGCCGCGCGTACGGACGTGGCGAGCGCAGATGCGCTGGGGCCGGCCAATAGCGTGTCCATCAACGCCGGGATCGTGGCCGTAGCCATTGAGGCGAACCCGAAGACGGACCTCGGTTACGTCGCGTTCTACCAGGCCTCTGACGGCAGCTTCCTGTCCGCCGTCCAGGTCGGTTCCCTCCCCGACATGGTGACCTTCTCGCCCAACGGAAATTTCGTCATCACCGCCAACGAAGGCGAGCCTAACGACGACTACACCGTTGATCCGGACGGCACGATCAGCGTCATCGACGTGAGCGGCGGCGTCGCCACCGTGCTGGACGCCGATGTCGCCACGCTGGACTTCTCGGGCTTTGCGGCCAGCGATCTGCGTGACATGGGTGTTCGCCTGTCCATGCCCTTCGGCGCCACGGTGGCGCAGGACATGGAACCCGAGTACATCGCCGTGTCGGCAGACTCCGCGACGGCCTGGGCCTCGCTGCAGGAAAACAGCGCGTTCGCCGAGATCGATCTCGCCACGGCGACGATCACCTCGGTCTGGGGCACGGGCACGAAAGACTTCAGCCTGCCCGGCAATGAGCTGGACGCCAGCAACAGCGATGACACCATCTACATCGCCAACTGGCCGGTGCAGGGCCTGCTGATGCCCGACACCATTGCCAGCTTCAGCCACGCCGGCAAAACCTATCTGCTAAGTGCCAACGAAGGCGACGGCCGCGAGTACATCAGCGAAGTGCCGGATGCCGCCAGTTGTACGCGGGGCCTGGCCGATTTCGACGATGGCGAGTGCCTGGTCTATCTGGACGAGATCCGCATCCGCGACATCGTTGATCCGGATGAAATCGGTGCAGAGATTGATTCTCCCGCCGTGGACCGCTACCCGAGCTCCGAGACGGATGGCGACGGTGACACGATTGCTGACCTGTTCGAGAACGCCAATCTCGGCCGCCTCAAGGTCATCGCCACCGAAGGTCTGGATGACCCCAGCTGCCTCAATGCCGGCGGCCAGCCTACCGCCGCCTGCGAGTACAACGCCCTGATCGCCTACGGTGGCCGCTCGTTCTCGATTTTCGACGCCGCGACACAGTCACGCGTATACGACAGCGGCAGCGACTTCGAAGTCATCACCGCACAGCGCCTCGGCTACGACGGCGGCTTTAACGCTAGCAACGACGACAACGAAGGCGACGACCGCAGCGACGACAAGGGGCCGGAACCGGAAGCCCTGACCGTAGGCACGCTGGAAGGCCGCACCTACGCCTTCATCGGCCTGGAGCGCGTTGGCGGCATCATGGTCTACGACATCTCCTCGCCGGAGAGCCCACGCTTCGTGCAGTACATCAACCCGCGTGACTTTTCCGAAGATCCCGAGAATCCCGACGACAGCTACAACCCGGCTGCCGGCGACCTCGGTCCCGAGGGCATGGTCTTCGTACCGGCGGCAGACAGCCCGAACGGCGAACCGCTACTGCTGGTTGGGAACGAAATCTCCGGCACGACGGCGATCTATCAGATCACCGTGTCGGAATTTGCACAGTAGATCGAAGTAGATCCAGGCGAGCTCGGCAAGAGTTTGCCTGCGAAGACCCGGCAGGGGCGCGTCAGCGCCCCTGTCATTTTTCGACCGGTGTTTCCTGCCCGGCAGGAAATTCGGCGGTCGGCTCTGCCGGAAGCTCCGGCAGCTGCATGCGCTTGGCGCGCTTCTTCCACATCTCGCGCGCTAATACCTGCATGTCCTGTGACTCGTCGCGCTCGTCGACGATCTCCAGGCCCAGCAATGTTTCGATCACGTCCTCGCTGGTAACAATGCCTGCCGTGCCACCAAACGCGTCCACCACCAGTGCGATGTGCTCGCGCTCGGTCAGAAACCGATCGAACAGGCTGGGAATCGGGTAGTCCTCCGGGATCACCGGCATCGACCGCTTGAAGCTGCCCAGCCGGCGTTCCGATTCGCCCGCCAGCAACGCCTCCAGAATGTCGTCCTTGAGCACATACCCGGTCATCTGGTCCGTGGAGCCATCGACGTAGCAGGGGATACGGGAAAACCGCAACGAATCCACGGAGGCGTGAAAGCCTTCCACGGTCATTTCCTCCGCCGCGGCGACAATCACCACCCGCGGCGTCATGACATCGCGGGCGGTGATATCACGGAATCGCAGCAGGTTCTTGATGATGCTGGACTCGGAGGCCAGCAAGGCCCCCTGCTCCTGAACGATATCGGTCATCGCCAGAAAATCGCTGCGCGAAAACACGCTCGTGTGCTCATCGCTCTTGAGCCGGCGCGTGATGATCTGACTAAGCCAGACCAACGGCGTCATGACGCCGCCGACAAACTGCAGCGAGCGCACGGTGAACGGCGCCAGCCGCCGCCAATGCGTCGCCCCGATGGTCTTGGGGATGATCTCGGAGAGCACCAGAATACCCAGCGTCATCCCACCCGGCACGATCAGCACGGTAATCAGCGGGCTGGCATCGGCCCAGAGCTTGGCCGCCTGATTGCCCACACCGATGGCACCGGCGGTGTGGGCAATGGTGTTGAGCGTGAGTATGGCCGCCAGCGGCTTGTCGATATTGTCTTTGAAGACCCTCAGCTGCCGGCCAATCGCAGTGCCCTTGTCTTCCTGCACGCGGCTATAAGCCGGCGTGACGCTGAGTAGCACGGCCTCCCACAGCGAACACAGAAACGAGAACACGATGGACACCAGAAAGAACAGAATCAGCAGGGACATCATGTAGGGGCACCGCGAAGTGGACGCGCGTTATTGATGGTGGGCATTTCCGTCGGCCGCTGCCATGGTCCAGACCAGGCAATGGTTGTTTGCCGGCATGGCGACATGCTCGAGCAACTGTAACCCCACCCGCTCCGCCAAATCGGCGACTTGTTCCAGATCACGCAAGCCCATCGCGGGATCTCGTGCCTGCAGGCTGGCATCAAATTGGGCGTCGGAGGGCGACACGAACTCGCCCCCGACCCGGAATGGTCCGTAGACGATCAGTCGACCGCCCTGGACGAGCAGGGCCGGCAGCGCAGCAAACACAGCGAGCACACCGCCCCAAGGCATGATGTGGAAACTGTTCGCCGTGTACACGGCATCGTACGTCTGCTGTGGCCACTCACCGGCCAGCGCGTCAAGCGGACGCGGAGACGGCAATCGATGCGGATCACCATCGGATAACCACTGATCGATCCCCGCCAGACGATCGGGCAGATCCGTGCACTGCCACCGAAGACGCGGTAGCGCCGCAGTGAAATGCAGGGCGTGTTGTCCGGTGCCGCTGGCGATCTCCAGCACCCGCTCATCGCCCTGCAGGTGCCGTTGCAGAACCTGCAGAATCGGCCCCTGATTGCGTTCGCAGGCCGGCGCGAACGGCCGTTCCGTCATCGCCGGCATGCGCATCAGTCCTTGAGCGTGAAGCCGAGTTTCATCTTCACTTGCCAGTGACCAACATCGCCATTGTCGATCCAGCCACGCAGTTCACTGACTTCAAACCACTTGAGCGCATCGACATTCTTGGATGCGCGCTTAATGCCCGTGCGCACCGCATCCTCAATGCCGTCATGCGAAGAACCGACGATTTCTATGATCTTGTAGGTGTGGTCACCTTCCATAGCGAACGTCCTGCTACAAATGGATGACCACCCTAACGCGTGATTCTCGCAGACCCAAGAACAGGGGCGGCGCCACGAAGGCGCCGTCTGCTTCCCATACCCTGCGGCGGAATCAACTGGGGACGTCCGGCCGCCGGCAGTAGATCCTGCCGACGTACGCCTACGAGGCCGGCGCCTTCGCGGGCCGCGATGCCAGGTAGTCTTCACCCGGATCGGTCTGATGCGCGGTGTTGGTGACATCGGTCAGATCCAGCTCGATGCCGTTGCTACCCGGCGTTGACGGCGTACGGTAGGCGCGCGCCAGGGTGCTTGGCGCCGGCCGGTCCGGCGAATCGACCACTGCGTCGGTACCAATGTGATACCACTCGCCGGTCGCGTAGTCGGGCGCCAAGTCCAAAAGAATCCAGCCCTTCTGATCGAGGTTGACCCACTGCAGATGCCGGTTGGAGGCGCGCAAAACATTGGGCAGGTCTCCGGGAATGGGCAACCCCGGAGAGGTCACCGATGGCCCGACGAACTCCACGGCGATGGGCGTGGGCGCCGGCAGCGCGTCCGGGTTGGGCGTTACATCGAAGGCCCAAGAAGTGTGGATGTCGCCGGTGATGACGACCACGTTGTCCACCGCCGAGGCATCGGGGTTGTCCGAACCATCCGGATTGTTGCCCTGCAGGACTTCGTAGAGGCGCTCCTGGCTGGTCGGGTACCCGTCCCAGGCGTCGGTATTGAGATACGTTGGCGGCACTGCCACGGCATTCGGCGTCACCCGCAACTGCGAGACGATGAGCTGGTTGCCCAGAATCTTCCATTTCGCCGTCGACGTGCGCAGTTGCTCGTGAAGCCAGGCTTCCTGATCGGGGCCGAGAATGTCGCGATGGGCCGTGGTATCGCCACAAAGGGGGTCGGCGCTCATGTAGTCGCGCACGGCTTCCCGTTGAAACGGTGCGCCTGCGTCGGATTCGTCATCACGCCCCCACAGGCGCGTGTCGATCATGATGATGTCGGCGAAATTGCCGGCCGAGTACTTGCGCCAGGTCTTGCCGAGCGCCGGCGCAAACAACTGCCCGGCGGCGACGACGTCGTCCGACACCGGGCGGATCGGCATCCACTCGAAGTAGGCCTGGATCCCGAAGCTCTTGCGCTCGTACCAGTTGCCCTCACCCCCTTCGTCGATCGCGCCTTCGCTGTGATTGTTGGCCGTACACTTGCGGGAGTTGTCGGTGGTCTCGTGATCGTCCCAGACGGTGATCCAGGTGAACTGGCGATGCAGTTCCGCCAGATCGGTTTCCGCCTTGTGCAAGGCATGCCGGCGGCGGTAGTCGTCCAGCGTCAGCATCTCGTTCGGCGGATCGACATCGCGAGTATCACCGTACTCGCCGTTGCCGTACTCGTAGATGTAGTCGCCCAGATGAATGATCAGGTCGATGTCGTTGCGATCGGCAATTTCCTTGTAAACGTGGAAGTAGCCATGCGGGTAGTTGGAGCACGACACGACGGCAATGCGTAGCCGGTTCTCGGTCTCCGCATCCCAGTCCGGCAGGGTTTGCGCGCGCCCGATCACCGAGTCGTGCCCCAGCGCGCTGAAGCGGTAGTAGTACGCGGTGTATGGCGACAGACCGATCGCGTCGACCTTGACGCAGTAATCGTTGGCTTCGCGCGCGATCGTGGTGCCGCCGGTCACCAGTTCGGTGAGCTCCGGGTCGCGATAGGCGGACCAGCTAACGGTGACATCGCCGGGAATGAAGTTGCCGTCCAGATCAGTCGGTGTCACCCGGGTCCACAGCAGAACGCTGCTGCTCGTCGGGTCGCCGCTGGCCAGGCCGTGCTTGAACGGGTCCTGGACCTCGACGCCCGGCAGGGTGACGCGGTTCGCCGGCGCCGATGACTGACCACAGCCGGCCACACCCAAAACGGTGCCCGCGGCACCCACTGCTGCCGTCGAACGCAAGAAATCTCGACGGTTGAAACCCCGATCAGATGGCATGACGCCCTCCCCATAGTCCAGCCGACTAGTATGCCGGCGCTTGTTGTCATTTCTGTGTCATGCTCTGCCGAGCGGTGCTGGCCCGCTTCCGGAACTTGCCTTTCCCGGCAAGTGTCTCCATAAAAGCGACGTCGGCGGTGCCGATACCATTTCCAATGAGGGACGTGTGCTGATGCATTCTTCTTATGACATTGCGGCCTCCAGGCCCCAATCTGCGCTGCAAACCAACAAGGTGCTGCGCAACACCTACATGCTGCTGTCGATGACGCTGCTGTTCAGCGCCGTGATGGCCGGTCTATCCATGGCTCTGAACGTACCCTACGGCGCCGCGTTGCTGTGCTCGCTGGGCGCGCTGGGCATCATCTGGTTCGTGATTCCGCGCACCGCAGAATCCTCCAACGGGCTGCTGGCCGTATTCGCCTTCACCGGTCTGCTCGGCTTCGGACTGGGCCCGATACTGAACATGTACCTGACCGGTTTCTCCAATGGCGGTCAGATCGTGATGATGGCGATGGGCCTGACCGGGTTCACCTTTGTCGGCCTGTCGGCCTACGCCGTGACCACGAAGAAGGACTTCAGCTTCATGGGCCACATGCTCATGGCCGGCATCATGGTGGCCTTCGTTGCCAGCATCGGCGTGCTGGTGGCCTCGCTGTTCGGTTTCTACTGGCAGCCGCTGGGCCTGGCGATCTCTGCCCTGTTCACCATCCTGATGTGCGGGCTGATCCTTTATCAGACCGGCGAGATCGTGAACGGCGGCGAGACCAACTACATCCTCGCGACGACCACCCTTTATCTGTCGATCTACAACCTGTTCACCAGCCTGCTGCACATTCTTGGCGTGAGCATGGGCGAGGATTAGTCCTCAAGCCCACGGAAACCCAACGGCCGCCTTCGGGCGGCCGTTGTCGTTTATTCAGCCCACTCGTTCGGAACCCACCACCCTGGCGCGCAGGCCTGGGTAGTAAAGCAGCAACGCCGCTGCGCGGAACACGACGTAGCAGACGAACGCGGCCCACAGGCCCGTGTTGCCGGCCGCTCGGCTCCACCAGATCGCGACTGCGAGAAACCCGGTCGCGGACAGGACTGACGCATTGCGCATCTGCGGCGTGGCGGTGACACCGATGAACACGCCATCCAGCTGAAACGCCGCGAACGAGAGAGCTACATAGGCGGCGGCCCAGGGGAGATAGGTGCCGGCCACGCTGCGGACGGGCGCGAGGTCCGTCAGGCCCGCGATGAGTGCATCGCCGCATAACCAGAGCACGGCCGCCAGCGCCACGGCGGTACCCAGCGCCCAAACCGTCGAGCGCCGCACCGCCAGATCGAAACGCTGTCGATCACGGCCTCCATAGGCGGCGCCGACCTGGGATTCCGCCGCGAATGCAAAACCATCGAGAAAGTAGGCACTGAAGGTCACGAACTGCAGCAGCACGTGATTCGCGGCCAGCACCTGATCACCGAACCGAGCACCTGCATTGGTGAACCAGGCGAAACAGACCAACATCAACAAGGTGCGAATCATGATGTCGCGATTCGCGCGCAAAGCGCCCGCCAGCGCGGCCGTCTGACGAATGCGCGCCCAGGGCCAAAAAGCCTCGGCATCAGCTTGGCTGGCTCGCAGCCTGCGCACGAGCAACCAGCCGCCGAGACCGAACGCCAGCCACTCGGAAATTGCCGTGCCGAGCGCGACACCTTCCACGCCCCAGTGCAGAACGCCGGCGAACAGCAAGTCGAGTAGGATGTTCAGGCCGTTCATGACCAGTTGGATCAACATCAACGTGCGGCTGAGCCCCTGGCCGATCAACGATCCGCAGATGACGAACAGGCCCAAGGCGGCCGGCATGCCCCAGATTCGAATCTGCAGATATGCCGCGGCACCGGACTCCACCGGGCCGCTGGCCTCGAAAATCGACATGACGATTCGAATCAGTGGCCATTGCAATGCAAGCACGATCATCGCCAGCAGCAGGCCCAGCACCAGATTGCGGGCAAGGCAGGCGCGCACCTCGGCGGAATCGTCGGCGCCGACAGCCTGGGCGGTGAAACCGGTGGTTCCCATCCGCAGGAAACCGAATCCCCAGTAGATCAAGCTGAAGATCAACGACCCCAGCGCAATGGCGCCCAGATCGGCCACCTGCCCGAGGTTGCCGATCACCGCGGTATCGATCAGGCCCAGCAAGGGTGCAGCAATGTTGGCGAGCACGATGGGCCACGCGATCGCGAACAGGCGACCGTAACTGGGGACCGCACCCGCGTTTGCAGCTTGAGCAGACATGAGAGACCAGGCCACCACGGCAATGCGAAGCCGCGCAGCCTACCGGCTCGCGTCTCAATCGTCTTGTCCGCCGCTCAGCCGAATCCGCGGCTGGCCGGTTTGCGCATCGACGCCGCCGATGAAGAGCACCGCCCCTGCGATCTGTTCGACGCGCACTAGCCAACAATCACCGGCATAATTGTTGGTTAGCGCGCCGCGGCTCACGCATCGCGGCGCGGGGCATGCGTGAGGGCTGGACCGGGCGGTCCGTCAGGCATGCGCGACGAACAACGACAAGACGCCTGGCCAGACTATAGAGAGACGACGATGTTGTTCAGCCTTCAAGTCCTGTTCTACCGCTTCTACATGTTCCTGTTGAAGACCTCGATTCGTGTGCTGCCGTTTCGCGAACCTCGGTTGTTCACCGGTGCGGATTCCGCCTTGGCCCTGTGTGATGCGCTGTCCACAGACGGCACCCGACGTCTGATGATCGTGACCGATGCAGTGCTGGTGAAGATCGGGCTCGTCGAACCCTTGCGTCAGCGCCTGGAAGCCGCCGGAATCACGGTGACCGTCTTCGATGGCGTGGAGCCGGATCCCAGCGTTGCGCTGATCGAGCAGGGCCTGCAGCAACTCAAGCGCGACCAGGCCGACGCGATCCTCGCCATCGGCGGCGGTTCCAGCATTGATGCCGCAAAGGTCATCGCTGCGCGCGCAACCAACAACAAGGCGATCCGCAAGATGGAGGGCCTGTTCCGGGTCTTCCGTCGCCCGCTGCCGCTGCACGTGATTCCGACCACCGCTGGCACGGGTTCCGAGGTCACCATCGCAGCGGTTGTGTCCGACCCCGAACGTCAGAAAAAGATGTCGATCATCGATCTGAAACTCGCGCCGGTAACGGCCTGCCTGGACGGCAAACTGATGGCCGGCCTACCTCCTGGCGTCACCGCGGCAACGGGCATGGATGCGCTCACCCACGCCGTCGAGGCCTATATTTCGCGGAATGCCATGAAGCGGACGGATGTCTACGCCGTCGAGGCGACCCGCCTGATCATGGAGCATCTGCCCCAGGTCATGGACAACGGCAATAACATCGAATCCCGCCAGCAGATGGCGTTGGCCTCGTACAAGGCCGGCATCGCCTTTACGCAGGCCGGCGTCGGTTACGTCCATGCGATTTCCCATAACTTTGGTGCGCGGTACCACACGCCGCATGGCCTGGGGAACGCCATCGTGCTACCGCATGTGCTGGAATTCTCCAAGACTGCCTGTGCGGATCGCCTGGCGGATCTCGCCCGCGTCAGCGGCCTGGACAGCGCCGGCGCCAGTGACATGGAACTGGCCGAACGCTTCATTCATCGCATTCGCGAAATGAACGCGCAGTTCGGCATTCCGACCGGTCTGGAGGCGCTGGAGGACAAGGACATCCCGGCTATCGCCAAGGCGGCCATGGCGGAAGCGCACCTCACCTACGCCGTGCCTCGCTACATGGATCGCCCCACCTGCGAAGCCTTCATCCGCACCATCAAGCTACCGCCACAGCCCTCCGAGGATGCTGCCCGCGCTGCCTGAACGTTTTATGACCATCGCGGACAAAGCCCGCCTGTGGCGGCGGCCGCCGCCACTGCTCCACATACTTATCCACAGATTCTGTGGAAAAGCGGAACCGCTCACGGCGGTGTTCTGCGGCAGGCGCTCTACTCGGTGCTCTGCCGCGGGTTGTCCCGAAGTAAGCTGAAGATTTCCTGGTTCGCGGAGAGCAGCATCGTGGTGCTGCCCTCGCAGATCGGCTGCGACGCGTACTGCGGCGAACCAAACCAGACGTGGCCAGCGGAATCGACGGTGTTGAGTTGAACCACGCGATCGGCCGCACAGCCCGCGAGCGTGCGGCGTTCCAGTTCACCGGTACCCGTCACAACATCGCTACTCGCATCGGCGCACTGGTTGGCGGCCCGCATCTGCGCGATTGTGTCGGACACCGGAGGGCGCTCATCGTTGATCACGCCCGCTCCCTCGCCGCCCTCGAACGGCGCGCAGGCATCTTGCAGGCCGTGAAAGTGGATGACGCTCACTGGTGGACTGGGCGCGCATGCGAACAGCGTCGTTGGCGGGTCGGTAGAGAGATCTTCATTGACCAGATAGGCCGCCGATGCCGCCACGTGGGTAATGCGGTCCGACAATTGGCAACCCAGCCGGTACGCCATCATGCCGCCGTTGGAGTGTCCCGCCGCTGCCACACGCGAGGCATCGATTGAGGCCCGCGACTCGACACGGTCGATGATCGCCCCGATCGCCCCGACGTGATCGACGTTATCGCGCTGCGCGGCGCCACAGCAGTAACCGGCATTCCATGTCAGCAGATCGTTATCGGTCGCATAGCCGTTCACTCGGATCACCGCGATCCCTTCGGCTTCGGCGTCGGCCTGAACCTGTGCCGATTGCTCGAAATCATCAGCGCTGCCGCCCCCGCCGTGCAGACTGACGATCAGCGGCACCGGGTTATTTGGCTCCGCCGCGGCCGGCACGAACACGGAAAACGTATGCGTCACGCCATTCAGCGTGATCGAATCCGCGCTCTGCCCCACCGGATACGGGCCGACACCGCCGCCGCTGGTTTCGTCACCGCATGCTCCGAGCAGCAGGGTCACCAGGATGACGCAATGGGCAAGAACACCACGGCACCGGCGGACAGCCGGCCGAGACATTCGATGCGGGTCAATGGCAAATGCGAGAATCTGGGTCATCGTATTCAAACAATCCATGTAGTGAAGGGAGACGACATGCAGCCGGCTGATTACTGCGACAGCAACCTGACAACCACTCTGACCGCACTGGAAGCCGGAACGCTCACCAGCGAAGCGCTGACACAGGCCCTGCTCGACCGAATCGCCGAGCGCAACCCGGCTATCAACGCAGTCGTCACGATGCAGGCCGAGTCCGCGCTGGCACGGGCGCGGCAGGCTGATCACGACCGCGCCGCCGGCCAAGTCTGGGGACCGCTCCATGGCATCCCCATGACCATCAAGGACGGATTCGAAGTCCTTGGCATGGTCACGGCTAGCGGCTCTCCCAGTCTGAAGCAGTATCAACCCAAAGAGAATGCCGTCGCTGTCCAGCGTCTGATAGATGCCGGCGCAATCATTGTGGGCAAGACCAACGTGCCGCTTTATTGCGGCGACTTCCAGTCTTACAACGCTGTTTACGGCACCACCAATAATCCCTGGGACACCAGCCGCTCACCGGGCGGCTCCAGCGGAGGGGCGGCAGCCGCGCTGGCGTCCGGCATGACGCTCGCCGAACTCGGGAGCGATATTGGCGGGTCGATTCGCAATCCAGCACATTTTTGCGGCGTCTACGGTCACAAGCCATCGCAGGGCATCGTACCGACCCGCGGCCACATCCCCGGCCCGCCCGGGACCAAGGGTCAGACCGACATGGTCGTCGCAGGCCCCATGGCACGCAGCGCGGCGGATCTGCGCCTGCTGCTGGACGTGCTGGCCGGCCCCGACGCGCTCGACGACGAAGGCTGGCAACTCGACCTGCCTGACTGCCGCTGGGAAGCGGACGAGTTTCGGGTGCTCTGCTGGTTCGATGATCCGACCTGCCCGATCGACACCGGCTACCGTACGCAGCTGCGCAACGCCGCCTCCGCACTTCGGGGCATGGGTGCAACAGTCACCGATACACCACCGGATGAGCTGCAGCTTAGCCAGTACTACCCGCTGTATATGCGGTTGCTTGCCGGCGTCATGGGCGGCGGCCTGCCGGCCAATCTGTTCAAACAGATGCAATGGGCTGCCCGGATAGGGAAGCTCACCGGCAAGACCCGCCCCGACACCGTGCCAGGCTACGCCGCTGCCGCCACACAAAGCCACCGGGAATGGTTACGCGACAACGAACTGCGACACCGATTGCGACACCAGTGGCAAACCCTGTTCGAGTCCTATGATGTCGTGTTGATGCCCGTCACTCCGACGGCCGCCATGCCTCATCAGCAAGCAGGCAACCTGTTCAAACGGCGCATACAAGTTGATGGCGTCTCCCGCCCCTATGCCGACAATATGGCGTGGGTCGCCCCCGCGACCTTGCTGCATCTGCCGGCCACCGTGGCGCCAATCGGCGTCGCCGATAACCTGCCTGTCGGCGTGCAGATTGTGGGACCGTATCTCCACGACAAGCGGACGATTCGAGCAGCGGAGTTACTGCAGCAGACCATCGACCAAGTCGCTTGACGTCGTGGGCAATTAGTCACACAACGAAGATTTCACGTTTTGGACGCTAGCCTATCCGTGCTTGAACACGCATCACGGACATGGTTCGCCGCCTGTCCAGCTACTTTGGATCGCCCTGAATGAAATCCCTTCTGCTGCTCTCTCTGTCCGCGTTGCTGTGGACCTCTCCCCTCCTCGCCGCCGATACAGCGCCCGTATCGATCGAGAACTTCGCGAAATTACCCGACGTTCGGGCCCTGGCCCTTTCCCCGACGGGTGAATACCTGGCCGCCAGCGTTCCGCGCGGAAACCGCACCGGGATCATCGTGCTGCGAATCGACAAGATGGACGTCGTCTCTGCTCGCGATTTCGGTCCCGATACGCATGTGCTGGGCCTGCAATGGGTGAGCGACACACGCCTCATGGGAGAGATTGGGGAAAACTTCGGTTCGCTGGAGCAACCATCGAGTGCCGGAGAATTGTTTGCCATTGATGCGGACGGAACGACGTTCACGTATTTGATCGGTTTCCGGACACGCCGTCGTGATCCGTTCCGCGGTGCGGCGGGGCTCCTGGACTCACTGATCCAAGACAAAGACTCAGCGGTCATCGTCACGCGCCCGTTTGACGTGTCCGATCGAACCTACCGACCCGGCTACGACAAACGCGCCTCGGCCGAAACCATCAACGTGGTGTCCGGTCGACGCGATAAAATCGTTGATGCTCCCGAGAAGGGGCCCGGCAGCTTTGTCACCGATTCCGACGGTTTCGTCCGCTTTTTCTCGGGCCTCGGCGATTCATCACTATCCGCCCAAACCTACCAGCGCTTGCCGGCTGAGCCGGGCCGCTGGAGCCCTGTCAGTCTGGCCGGGGTGGACAACATCGAGCCGATCTCCGCGACATCAGGCGCCGCCTTTGTGCGTGGCCAGGGCGAACACAGTACGACCTGCCTCTACGAAACCGACGCAGCTGTCTCCAACGCCAGCGTCCTCGCCTGTCGTGAAGATGTCGACCTGGGCTTCGTCGCCATGTCATCGGACGGCTCCCGCCCGATTCGCGCCTATTTTCAACCAGGACGGTTTGTCTCGGTCAACGTCGCGCCTGACTCATCCGAAGGCCGCTTGTTAGAGGCGTTGCAGAAACGCTTTGAACCGAATGTTCTGCTACCGCAGGGCTGGTCCAAGGATGGCAACCGGCTGCTCTTCACCGTTGCTGGCGACAAGGTTCCGGGAGAGGTCTTCCTGTTCGATCGCAAGGAAAAGCGGGCCCGCTTCTTGTTGTCGAGCCGTCGCTGGATCGATCACACGAAGATGGCCGAACGAAAGCCCATCGAATACGCGGCACGGGATGGCCTCACGATTCGCGGCTACCTGACGCTGCCGCCATCCTCAACCAAGCAGAAACGATTGCCGCTGGTGGTGTTGCCGCATGGGGGACCTATCGGGGTTCGCGACAGCTGGTTGTGGGAGCCCGACGCCCAATTGCTGGCAAGTCGCGGTTACGCCGTACTCCAGGTCAACTTCCGGGGGTCCGGCGGCTACGGCGGCGAATTCATCGAAGCCGGGAGGAAGCAGTGGGGCCAGGCGATGATCGACGACATCGTTGATGGCACTCGCTGGGCGATCGAACAAGGCTATGCCGATGCCAAACGCATGTGCATATACGGCGCCAGCTATGGTGGCTATGCCTCGCTGATGAGCGCCGTTCGTCAACCGGACCTCTTTCGGTGCGTGGTCGGTTATGTCGGCGTTTATGACCTGGAAACAATGGCCAAGAACACGGACATCACGCAGTCGAGCTACGGTCGCGAGTTTTTTGACGACTACATTGGCAAGAGCGCGGAGGAACTGCGCAGCCAGTCCCCCATGATGCGCCTGGCCGAGCTGAAGGCTCCAATGCTCATCGTCCACGGTGAAGAAGACAAACGAGCACCATTCTCCGAAGCCGAAGCTCTACGAGCCGCATTGGACCAGAAAAACCACCCGTACGAATGGATGACCCGCGAGAAGGAAGGACACGGGTTCTATGCGCTGGACAATCGCGTCGCCTTCTACGAGACCCTGCTCGCATTCCTGGGAAAACACATCGGTAATTGACGGTTCTTGAATCGGATGTCCGGATTGATTGACGTTTTACGTTTCTTATTCTGAAGCGTCCCACTTCACCGAGTCGGGCCGCTGCCAGCGTACTGTCTCGCCGCCACAGCGAAGCTGCTGCATTAGCGGGCCGGCACTCACAAACACGACTCCGATTGCACCATGAATAATTTCAAAGCTCGCTTCGCAGGCATCTCCCTTGGCACGGTCGCCCTGCTCTCCACATTGCCGATTCACGCCGCCGAGGTTCTCCCGACGGAATTCTTTTCGAAATTCTCAGAATTTCACAGTGTTCAGCTATCACCCAACGGCGAGCACATCGCGGTCACGATGCCTAGGGGCGATACGACCGGCATGGCAGTGCTCCGCACGGACACCCTGGAGTTGGTGACCGCTAGCCAGCTCGACAAGGACATGCACATCTTTGATGTCGAGTGGGTCGGAGACGACAAGCTCGTATCCGGAGTGGGATATCAGGAGTACCAGTCCGAGCAGCCGATCAATTACGGTGAAATCGTATCTTTCGGCGCCTCGGGCGGTGATTTGCGCTACCTGATGGGATACAAGGGTCGACCCGATACCAGCAAAATCCCTGGCACCGTCTACCTGGGCTGGAGCTACCTGAACAATGCGCTGGAGGATGATCCGAACAAGGTCTTGGTGTCGGCCTGCGCCTGGGCGTCGGGCGAACTCTGTCACTGGTCCTTGTACGAACTGGATACCGACAGTGGCCGCAGGAAACGCATTATTCGCGCACCGCAACTCGGGAGCGGATCGTTTGTCACCGACGCACAGGGTGGGATTCGCTACTTTGTCGGTGAAACGGAAAACCTCGTGGGCGTTCGCTTTTACACCTACGAGTCGAACGAACGAAGCTGGAGTCAGGTCGAGTTCAACGGAATTCAGGACGCATCCCCCGTGTCGTATGATCCGGACTCCAATCGGGTCTACCTGACCGCGGTCGGCGAAAACGGTCTACGCTGCCTTTACCGCACCACGTTCGCGTCTGATGAGGTAGATGAGGTCATCTGCCACGACACCGTGGATATCCATTCGCTCGACTTCAACGCAAAACGCACGCGCCCAATCCGGGCTCATTTCCAGAACGGGCGATTCGAATCTGTCAACCTCGCCCCGGACCTGGAAGAAGGCAGTCTCCTCGAGGCGATTGCGCAACGGTTCGATAACGCACTGGTGCGGGCCACGTCATGGTCGGACGATGGCAATCTGTTCATCCTCTACGTGTCCAGCGATCGGAATCCTGGCGCGTACTACCTGTTCAACCGAAGCGAGAAACAGGCGCGTTACTTGTTCTCCCGCCGCCAGTGGATCGATCCACAGCAAATGGCAGAACGCCGGCCGATCCAGTACGAGGCGCGTGATGGAACGCCGATTCACGGCTATCTGACGGTCCCGCCCGGCGCGGAACAGCCCTGGCCCCTGGTGGTTCTCCCGCATGGCGGACCATTCGGAATTCGCGATGGATGGCGCTGGGATCCCGATGCCCAATTCCTGGCCAGTCGCGGCTACGCGGTCCTGCAGGTGAACTTTCGAGGCTCCGGCGGTTACGGGCAATCGTTCCGTGACCTGGGCATCCGCAAGTGGGGCACGGAGATGATTAACGACATTACCGACGGCGCTCAGTGGGCGATCGAATCGGGCGTGACCCGCAAGGACAACCTCTGCATTTTCGGCGCCAGCTACGGAGGCTACTCATCGTTGATGAGTGCCGTACGCGAGCCAGACCTGTACCAGTGCGTGGTCGCATACGCTGGCATCTACGACCTTCGGACGCTCAACAGAAAGTCTGACACCGGGCAATTCAGCCGTGGTCGGAACTATATCGACGACTATGTGGGCGACTCTGACGATGAACTGCTGAAACACTCACCGATGACCTACATCGACGCGCTAAAAGCACCTGTGTTCATCGTGCATGGCATCAACGACGCCCGCACGCCCTACAAAGATGCAAAAACGCTACGTAAGGCATTGAAGAAAAGAGACATTCCGTACGAATGGTTTGTCCGTGACCGAGAAGGCCATGGGTTCCGCGACGTGACGAACCGGACGGACTTCTACAACGCACTCGCCGCATTTCTCGACAAGCACCTGGCGACCGGCGACTCAGCCACGAATTGACGCATCTGCGTCATGCGGCTCAGGCCTGCGTCACCCTGGGGTCTCCCGACGCCACCACAAAGGTGGCGTCGAGGGACTGTTCGTCGGTCAGGGCAGTCACCGTCGGAACCGTCCAGTACTCGACCTGCGTGCGGGTGCGGTCGACATCCACCACCAGATACCCGTTGCGCGTACCTTCGAAGTAGCGGCCGTGAATGTTGACCGCGAGCAATGCGCCACCCCCTCGGGTCAGCAGTATGTCCTCGAGGTCCCCGGTGCTGGTATCCGGCCCCAACGCCTGCGGGTCACCGGCGGAACTGATGGACGGCGCAACGAATTCGGCGGCGACCACCCCGCGGCCGGTTAACGGGTCGTAGACCAGCGGATTATTGGGGTCTCGCGTGACCTCGAAAACGATCGACGCATGCACGTCGCCGGTGAGCACGACGATGTTGTCCACGCCGCCCTGCTCGATCGCATCGAACAGGCGGTCACGGGCAGGCGCGTAGCCATCCCACTGGTCCGGATTGGCGAAGATGCTGGCACCCGCCGCTGCCGGCGCTCCGAGCAGTTTCAGCGGCGACATCACGACCTGGTTCCCCAGCAGCCGCCAGTGCGCGGCCGAACCTTGCAGGCCGTCGATCAGCCATTGCTCCTGCTCGGCTCCCAGCATCTGCCGGCCTGGATCAGCAAAGTCACCGCTCTGGGTGAAAAAGTCACCCAGGCCCAGGTTGCCAGGCAACACTTCGTCACGACCGATGCGCCGGGTATCGAGCATGAACAGGTCGATCAGATCCCCGAAGGCGAAGTTCCGATAGATGCGCTCCGGCGTGGCCGGGTCCGGGGACCGGATGGGCAGCCACTCCAGCGCCGCCTGCAAGGCATTCGCTTGGCGGACCTCGATCGGCCCATGAATCTGGGGATCATGGTCGTTGGGGTCGGCGCCGCCGCTCCAGGTGCCGTCCACCGTCTCGTGATCATCCCAGACCCAGATCATCGGATGCGCGGCATGCAGGGCCTGAAGTTCCGGTTCACGCCGATAGCTGGCGTAGCGGGCGCGGTAGTCATCCACGGTCACGACATCAATGGGTGGCACATGCGCGCGCACCGCGTCCCGGTCGGTCTCGTAGATGTAGTCCCCCAGATGCAGGAACAGGTCGATATCGTCGCGCTCGGCCAGACGCGCGTAGGCATTCCAGAGGCCACGCGAATAGTCACCGCAGGTCGCCACGCCCAGGCGCACGCGCTCGGGCGAACCAGCCGGCAGGGTCTTGCCACGGCCAACCGGTGACAGGGCGTCACCCACCGCGAACTGATACCAGTAGGCCTGACCGGGCTGCAGGCCATCGACGTCGACCTTGACGGTGAAATCCCGCTCGCCATCGGTCACCACGTCGCCGCCGGTCACGGGACGGGTTAGGCCTGCGTCCTCGTACACGGCCCAGGCCACGGTCACGAGGTCCGTTGCGGACTCTGTTGTCACGCGCGTCCACAGCATCAGGCGATCGGCGAGCGGATCACCCGATGCAACGCCGTGCAGAAAGCCTGACATCGTCGGTGGACCATCCCCCGGCTCGCCAGCCCGGGGGACATCAGACTGTCCGCAGCCCGGCAGCAGACTGGCGGCGGCGAGGGCGGCGCCAGCCTGCAGTACATCACGTCGATTCGGGGGTGCCATCGTTCCAGTCGTCCAGGTGTGATCATTCAAGGATAATGAGCTTGAATGAAACGCGGATGATGCCCAGCCATACTCGGCCTGCCACATCGTCCGTCGCTCAAAAAGGGGAACTCCTTGGCTTGGCTGACAGAACTGTTGGGCGGTTTCGTGCCGGCGCTGATCGTGATCGCGATGATTGTCGTGACGCTGACCTGCCTGCATTGGTGGTTGCTGGCCAGGCGTAAGGAACTAGGCAACGAGGCCAGGCTGCCCCGGCAGTTAATCCTCGCCGGTGTCACCCTGGTGGGGCTGCTGGTGTTGATTCTGGCGCTGCCCATCTCCGACACGTTGCGCGGTCAGGTGCTGAGCTTTCTCGGCGTGCTGCTCACCGGCGTGATCGGCCTGTCTTCAACGACCTTCGTAGCCAACGCCATGGCTGGCGTGATGCTGCGAGTTGTGGGCCAGTTTCGGCCAGGCGATTTCATCCGCCTGCAGGATCAGTTCGGGCGGGTGACCGAACGTGGCCTGTTTCATGTGGAGATTCAGACCGAGGACCGGGACCTCACCACCTTCCCCAACCTGCTGCTGATCACCCACCCGCTGACCGTCGTGCATCGGGCCGGCACCCTGGTGTCGGCACAGGTATCACTCGGCTATGACATTCACCGGGCCGATGTCGAGGCCGCATTATCCGAGGCTGCGGAACAAGTCGGACTGAAAGACCCGTTCGTCCAGGTCGTTTCGCTGCAGGACTTTTCCGTGCTGTACCGTCTTGCCGGTTCGCTGGAGGAGGTGAAGCACTTGCTCACCGTGCGTTCGAATCTTCGCAAGGCGATGATGGATGCGCTGCATGGACGCGGCTTCGAGATCGCTTCGCCAACCCTGATGCTGCAACGCCAGCTGCAGCCGGATGCCGCCATCATCCCGAACACGCGGCACCTGCTGGATGACAGCGGCGCGGCCTTGCCCGATGCCGATGCCCCGGAGGCCAAGGTGTTCGACAAGGCGGATGACGCCGAAGCGCTGGAACAGGCCCGTCAACGCCTGACCAGCCTGGATGCTGCAGCGGACAACCCGGAACGGGCCGCATTGGAACAGCAAATCGCCGACCTCGAAGCGCGCCTGAAGGCTCCCACCGAAGCGCCGGATCAGGCGGCCAACCCACCGGGTTAACACCCCCCAAACACGAAGACAAAGTGAGATACTAGGCGGTATGCCCAGATCTCGACATGCCCGCGGATTCGGCCGTTCCGCAGCGATACTGTTGTGCGCGTCCGCGTTACCCGCCTGCGTGCATCAGGTCGAACGCGGACCGACCGACAGCATCACGCTGCCGGCGCAGTGGACGACGCCGACCGACGCCGCTGAGACCTCCGGCGATCCGCGCTGGTGGATGCGATTCCAGCAGGCCGGTCTGAACGCGCTGATGGCCGACGCCCTGGTCCGCAACCGGCAACTGCAGGCGGCACTGGCGCGACTGGATCAGTCCACCGCCATACTCCGCCAGCAAACGGCCGCGCTTTATCCGTCGTTGGAACTCTCCGGGCGTGCCAGCCGCGGCAAGAACGTGATCTTCATCGGCGATCAGCGGGTGCAGACCATCAACAACCAGTACAGCCTGTCGGCGAGCGCGGCCTACGAGGTCGACCTATGGGGCCGGGTCCGCCACGGCCGCACGGCGGCCCGCCTGGATGCGCAGGCCGCGGCGCTGGATGCCACGGCTGCGGCACACAGCATCGCCGCACAGGTCACCGAAACCTGGTTGAGCCTGATCGAAACGGAAGCGCGATTGACCCTGACGCAGTCCCAGGCCGAGCTGAACACGCGCTACCTGGAGCTGACCCGCCTGCGCTTCGAATACGGATCGGGTTCCATCGTCGGCATTCGGCAGCAGGAGCAGCAAGTGGCCGGCGTACAAAGCCAGGCCCCGCTGCTGACGGCGCAGGCTGGCGTGCTGCGCAACCAGTTGGCGGTGTTGGCAGGGCATCCCCCCGGCAAGCTGCAGATCACGATTCCAGGCAGCCTGCCGCAACTCCCACCGCCACCCGCTGCCGGCCTGCCGGCCGATCTGCTGCTGCATCGCCCGGATGTGATGGCAGCCTATCGCCGGGTGTTGTCTGCAGATCACCGGGTGGGGATTGCCGTTGCGGACCGCTTGCCTGGCCTGCGCCTGACTGCCGACGGCGGCTATCAGTCGCAATCCACCGAATCATTGTTTGATGATCTGGTCTGGAGTGTGGCGGCCGGCATCGTCGGACCGATCTTCGACGCCGGGCGCCGCGCCGCCGAGGTGCGCCGCTCCGATGCCGTGCTACGCGAGGCGCTCGCACAATACGAGCAAAGCTTGCTGGAGGCGATGGCGGAGGTGGAAAACGCCTTGCTGCAGGAGCGTGCGCAACGTCGGCATGTCGACGCGCTGGAGCGCCGTGTCGCCGCAAGCCGCTCGCTGCTGGAGGCCTCGCGCGATCGGTACCAGAACGGCTTGTCGGACTATCTGCCCGTGCTCACCGCTCTGACCGCGCTGCAAGCTGACGAGCAGTCCTATCTGACGGCCAAGCGCCAATTGTTGTCCTACCGCGTCCAGCTGCATCGTGCTCTGGGCGGCGACTGGTCGGTTGTAGATACCGGCGACGGGGAATCTAGATGAAACCACGGACCAAGGTCTTAGCGTTCTTCGGCATCGTGATCCTGGGGGTCGTGATCCTGATGCTGTTGGTCAAGACCAAGCCGAAGCCGGCCCGCAGCGATGCCGGCCCGATGCAGCCGGTGGTCGAGGTCACACGACTCACTGCCGGCACCGTCCAGGTGCTGATCGATGCCACCGGCACCGTGCAGCCCGCCCGCGACGTGCAAATCACCTCGGAAGTCGGCGGGCGGGTTGAATCCGTCGCCGGCGACTTCATTCCCGGCGGTCGGGTCAAGGCTGGCGATCCATTGATCGAGCTGGAGCCCGAGCGCTTTGAGCTGGCCGTGGCGCAGGCGCGCGCCAATCTCGCACGGGTCCGCAGCGACCTGTCGCTGGAGGAAGGCCGCGTCCAGGTCGCTAAACGCGAGTGGGGCTTGTTTGATCAGGCCGACAGCGACGGTGCGCTGGCCCAGCGCGAGCCGCAGCTAGCCGCCGCGCGCGCCAATGTGCAATCGGCCGAAGCCCAGCTACGCGATGCCCAGCTCAATCTGGAGCGCAGCGCCATTACCGCGCCGTTTGACGGCGTCGTGCAGTCTGAATCCGTGGAGGCCGGGCAGGTCATCGGTTCCGGACAGCAACTCGGTCGCCTGTTGGGCGCCGATGTGTTCCACGTACTGGCCAGCGTGCCGGTGGGTCGGCTGCAATGGTTGCAGCTGCCCGGAGACGATGGCACGCCGGGTGCGCAGGCTGAGATTCGCCAGCCCAATACGTCCGGCACCCGCGAGGGCCGGGTGATCCGGGTGCTGGGCGAACTGGATCCCGAAGGGCGCATGGCCCTCTTGTTGATCGAAGTACCTGACCCGCTGAGCGGAGCGACGCCTTTGCTGGTCGGCGCCTTTGTCGATGTCAAACTGGTCGGCCGCGAGCTGCGCGACACCATCGCGGTGCCGCGCGCTGCGCTGGTCGAATCCAATGCCGTGTGGCGCGTGCGCGACGACAAGACGCTGGAACAGGCGTCGCTAACCATTACCTGGCGCGGCAACGATGCCGTGTACGTACGCAACGGCTCGGGCGGGCTGCATGACGGCGACCAGATTCTCACAACCCGCATTCCGCTAGCGGTCGAGGGCATGCATGTACGCATCGCCGGCGAAGATGCCTCGCCGCAACAAACGCCATCCGGCGAACCAGGCGGACCATGAACACGTCCTCAACGCCATCGCGCAAGCCGGAATGGCTGCGCGGACCACTGGCCTGGCTCGCCGCCAACCCAGTGGCTGCCAACCTGCTGATGCTGGTGTTGCTCATTGGCGGCTGGATCATCGGCAGCGGAGTCAAGCAGGAGGTCTTCCCGGAATTCGATGCCGATATTGTCACGATCGATATCGCCTATCCCGGCGCCAGCCCTGAAGAAGTCGAGCAAGGCGTCATTCTCGCCAGTGAGGACGCGGTGCGTGGCATCGACGGTGTGAAGACCGTCGAGTCCAGTAGTTATGAGGGCGCCGGTGTCGTCGTCGCCGAGGTCGTGAGCGGCTACGACCCCGACAAGGTGGCAACCGACATCAAGAATGCAGTGGACCGGGTCACGAGCTTTCCGGAAGACGCCGAACGTCCGATCACCAGCTTGGTGGCGATTAGAACCAAGGTCATCACGCTGGTCCTGCATGGCAACACCAACCACGCCACGCTGCGCGACCTGGCGGAGCGCGCGCGAACAGATCTGCTCAACCGTCCCGACATCACCGAAGTCAACCTGACCAACGCCCCGCCTCGGGAAATCTCCATCGAAATCCCGTCCAGCGCCCTGCATGCCTACGGGCTGTCGTTGCCGCAAGTCGCCGACCGTATCCAGGCCTATGCCGTGGAGCTGCCGGGGGGCGCCATTCGCACCGAAGGTGGCGAGGTGCTGGTGCGGATGGATGAACGTCGCAACTTCGCGCGCGAGTTCAGCGACATTCCGTTGCGGACCAACGCCGAAGGCACGGTGCTAACGCTCGGTGATATCGCCACGATCAGCGACGGCTTCTCCGACAACTCCTATCTGGAAACCCGATTCAACGACGATCCGGCGGTGATGCTGGAGATCTTCCGCGTCGGCGACCAGACGCCGATCAGCGTGTCCGAGGCCGTGCGCGCATACGCGGGCGAACTCAACGCTCAGCTTCCGGAGGGGCTGCGCGCCGACACCGTCTACGACGACTCGGAGTTCTACGAAGACCGCATCAACCTTCTGTTGCGCAACGGCTTTCTTGGCTTCGTGCTCGTCATCGTATTGCTCACCCTGTTCCTGGAACCACGGCTGGCGTTCTGGGTCACGCTGGGGATTCCGATTTCGTTCCTGGGCGCCATGCTGCTGATGCCAGCAATGGACGTCAGCTTCAACATGATCTCGCTGTTCGGTTTTATCGTGACGCTGGGAATCGTTGTCGATGACGCCATCATCGTCGGCGAAAACATCTACCACCAACGGGAACTCGGCCACGGCCGACTCAAAGCGGCGGTTCTCGGCGTACGCGGCGTCGGCGCGCCGGTCATCTTTGCCGTGCTGACAACCATCGTCGCGTTTTCACCGTTGCTGTTCGTCCCTGGTCCCGCCGGGAACTTTTTCCGCGTGCTGCCCGCCATTGTCATCTGCGTGCTGCTGATGTCGCTGGTCGAATCGCTGGCGATTCTGCCCAGCCACTTGGCGCATTCGCGACACCCCCGCACCGACGGCATCGAAGGATTTCTGGTCCGCGTTCAACACCGTGTAGCGGCCTGGATGGAGCGAATAATCGAGGAGCGTTACACGCCAGCGGTGCGCTGGGCGACCATGCACCGGACGATCTCGATCGCCACTGGAATCGCCGTCTTCGTCTCGACGATCGGCCTGGTGGCAGGTGGCCGAGTGAAGGCCGAGTTCTTCCCGAATATCGACGCCGATTTCATCTTCGCCAACGTGCAGGTGCCGTACGGCTCAAACATCGAGTTGACCCGCAGCACCCTGACGCAGACCGTCGCCGCGTTAAACGAAACGCTGGCCGAGTATCCGGACGACGCACGCATCGTCGATTCGGTGATCACCGTGCTCGGCGATCAGCCCAACCTGTCACAGGCTTACCGGCCGGGCGACGGGCTCGGATCGAGTCATCTGCTCAGTGTGCAGGCGACTCTGGCGCCGGCTAGCGAACGCGATGTGCAAACCCAGGCATTCGCCGACCACTGGCGCGAGAAAGTGCAGATGATTCCCGGCGTGGAACGCACCCAGTTCGTGAACACCACCGGACCCGGCGCCGGCGCGGACCTGACCGTGCAACTCAAGCACCACGACGTCGACACGCTCGAGTCCGCAGCCGATGCGCTGGCCGAAGAACTGCGCGGATTCGCCGGCATCTCCGACATCAACAACGGCTACTCGGGCGGCAAGGAACAACTGAACGTCACGCTCACGCCCGCAGGCAAAACGTTGGGCCTGACGTCCAGCGAGGTCGGCCGCCAGATCCGCGGTGCATTTTTCGGTGCCGAAGCCCTGCGGCAGCAGCGGGGCCGCGATGAGGTTCGGGTGATGGTGCGCCTGCCCACGCAGGAACGCGCGGAGGAGGCGACACTGGAGGACCTGTTGATCCGAACACCGAATGGCGGGTTGGCACCCCTGTCTGACGTCGCCAACGTGGAGCGCGGTCGAGCCTACACGACCATCCGGCGGGATCAGGGCCGACGCGTACTGAATGTCACCGCCGAGGTCGACGCCAATGTCACGCAGACCAACGCCGTCATTGCCGAACTCACGCGGACCGCGTTGCCCGACCTGCAGTCGCACTTCCACGGTCTGGAATACAGCTTTGAGGGCGCCAACCGCGATGAAGCCGAGTCGCAATCAGCGATCTTCACCGGTTTCCAACTCGCGCTGATCGGCATCTTCGTACTTCTGGCGATGGCGTTTCGCAGCTACCTGCAACCGCTGATTGTGATGTCGGCGATCCCCTTCGGGGTCGTCGGTGCCATTTGGGGCCATCTGCTGCTGGGCTACAAGCTGAGCTTCATCTCGCTGTTCGGCATCGTCGCGCTATCTGGCGTGGTAGTGAACGACTCGCTGGTGCTAATCGACGCGGCCAACAAGTATCGCGAGCAGGGCATGAGCAAGCGCGATGCCATCATCCGCGCCGGCCAGCGTCGATTCCGGCCAATCGTGCTGACCTCGCTGACGACCTTCCTGGGTCTGGCCCCGATGATTCTGGAAACCTCCGTGCAGGCCCGATTCATCATCCCGATGGCAATCAGCCTCGGCTTCGGCATTTTGTTCGCGACCATCATCATCCTGGTTCTCGTGCCTGCGGTTTATCTGGTCATCGAGGATTTTCGAGACTTCCTGGCTCGTCTGTTCGGCGGTGCCGAACACCCGGAAAGCGAGGACGAGCTCGCCTGACGCAGTGCAGCATTGGCTGGGCTGCCCGCGGCGCCAAGGCACGGCGGGCAAGGACACAAACGCGCGCGCCCGTTAGTGTCCCGGCCTCACGCATCGGCTGACAACGACACAGATGAGCATTGCAGATCAGAGCATGGCGCGCGGGTTGCGCGTGTTGAATCGCCTGGCCGGAGGCACCCTGCTTGACCGCCTGGGTGTCCGCAAGCAAAGCGAGCGGGCGATCTACCACGCCTCGCGCACCGGATTCGGCGTTGCCGCGGCGGCCGCCCGCAGCTTCAAAGGCAGCAAACCCAACGGGGCCAAGCGCCTGCCCAATGTCGGTGATCCGGGCCTGTTTGATCTGACCCCCAGCGAAGATCAAGCCATGCTGCAGGACGCCGCCCAGCGCTTTGCGGACGAAGCCCTGCGCCCGGCTGCGGCGGATGCCAACGAGGCCAGCACCGCCGACCAGGCATTGCTGGACATGGCGAACGAGTTGGGTATCGCCATACTCGGCATTCCTGAAGAACTGGGCGGTGCCGGCACCGAGCGCAGCACCGTGACCAACGTGCTGGTCGCCGAGGCGCTGGCGCATGGCGACATGGGTCTGGCCTTCGCCTGCCTCGCCCCCTCGGCCGTGAGCAACGCGCTGGTGCTTTGGGGCAATGCGGAGCAGCAGGGCACCTACCTGCCCGCCTTCACCGAGGAATCCTCCCCCGTCGCGGCCCTGGCCCTGGCCGAGCCCACGCCGTTGTTCGATCCGATGACGCCCGCCACGACCGCCACGCCGGTGGATGGTGGCTGGACACTCAGTGGCATCAAGTCCCTGGTGCCGAATGCCGCGAGCTGCGAGCTGCTAATCGTCGGCGCCATGATCGAAGGCGAGGGCCCGGCACTGTTCGTGGTCGAGTCCGATCCGGCCAGGATGAAGATCGCGGCCGACCCGGCGATGGGCTTGCGCGCCGCGGCCACCGGCCAGATCCGCTTCGATGAGGTCGTCGTGCCCGCCAGCGCGCGGCTGGGCGCCTCGGCTGAGGCAGCCACGGCGGCCTATCGCGAATGCGTCAGGTTGTCTCGCCTGGCCTGGTGCGCGATGGCGGCCGGCACCGGCAAGGCCGTGCTCGATTACGTCATTCCCTACGTGAATGACCGGCAGGCCTTTGGCGAACCGATCAGCCACCGCCAGTCGGTCGCCTTCATGGTCGCGAACATCGCCATCGAGTTGGAAAGCATGCGTCTGACGACGTTGCGCGCGGCCAGCCTCGCCGAACAGGGCAAGCCCTACGCCCGCGAGGCGGCCATTGCCCGCCGGCTGTGCGTGGACAAGGGCATGCAGATCGGCTCCGACGGCGTGCAACTGCTGGGCGGCCACGGCTTTACCAAGGAATACCCCGTCGAACGGTGGTACCGCGACCTGCGGGCCATCGGCGTCATGGAGGGCGGCCTGCTCGTCTGAGCGGCCGTTAGGAGCACATCATGATCAATCTCGAAGTCCCCAAGAAATTCACCGGCCTGGTCCGTCAGGCACATCAGGTGTCCAAGGAAGTGCTGCGCGCCAATTCGCGCAAGTACGACCTCGCCGAACATGCCTATCCCAAGGAACTGGACATGCTCGCGGCGCTGGTCGATGGCATGAACGATGGTGGCGGCCAAGGCGCCGGCGCGGCCGGGGTGCGGCGCGACAAGTCCGACGACACCAGCAACAAGAACGGCAGCAACCTGTCCACCGCCCTGGGCGTCATCGAAATGTGCTGGGGCGATGTCGGGCTGCTGCTATCGATGCCCCGCCAGGGCTTGGGCAACTCCGCTATCGCCTCGGTGGCCGACGACGAGCAGCTCGAGCGCTTCGGCGGACGCTGGGCCGCCATGGCGATCACCGAGCCCGGCTGCGGGTCGGACTCCGCCGCGATCCGCACGACAGCGGTCAAGGACGGCGATCACTACATTCTCAACGGCGAAAAGATCTATGTGACCGCCGGTGACCGCGCCGATCTGGTCGTGGTCTGGGCCACGCTGGACAAATCGGTCGGTCGCGCCGCGATCAAGTCCTTTGTTGTCGAAAAAGGCACACCCGGCTTCGAACTGGTGCGGCTGGAGAAAAAGCTGGGCATCAAGTCCTCGGACACCGCCGCGTTCGTGCTCAAGGACTGTCGGGTGCCGGCGGAAAACCTGCTGGGCGATGCGACCGTCAATGTGGAGAAGGGTTTTGCCGGGGTCATGCAGACCTTCGACAACACCCGCCCCCTGGTCGCCGCGATGGCCATCGGACTGGCGCGGGCGGCGATCGAGCAAACGCGCTCCCTGCTCGAAGAGGCCGGCGTTGAAATCGACTACGACCAGCTCGCGACCAAGCAAACCGCGGCCGCCGCCGAGTTCATCCGCATGGAGGCCGACTACGAAGCCGCGCGGCTGCTCATGATGGAAGCCGCTTGGATGGCGGACAATCGCAAGCCAAACTCCTTGCAGGCATCCATGGCCAAGGCCAAGGCAGGGCGCGCCTGCGTGGACATCACGCTCAAATGCGTGGAGCTGTGCGGCAACCTCGGCTACACCGAGAACAGCCTGCTGGAGAAATGGGCACGCGACAGCAAGATTCTGGACATCTTCGAAGGCACCCAGCAGATCCAGCAACTGATCGTCGCGCGACGCCTGCTCGGCAAGTCCTCGGCGGAACTCAAGTAGGCCGCTCGATACTGCCGCTACACTGGGGTCATCGTGCCTGCAGGAATGAACGCCATTCCTCAGTGCACGGTGCCTCATTCAAACGCCCGTCTCCCATGATCGCTGCCGTCACCCGCGCCGCCGTCTTCCTCATCGGAATCTGCCTCTGCACTATCTCGACGGCAGAGACGCTCATCGGCTTGTCGCAGTCTGTCGATCTCGCGGTCGACGCCCGCATCAATGCATACATGCAAGACAGCCAGATCCCTGGCGTCGCGCTGGCGGTGCTTGAACGCGGCGCCTTGCGCAAGGCCGCTACCTACGGGTTAGCCAACGTGGAACTCGGCGCCGCCGTCACGCGCCAATCTGTATTCGAGCTCGCGTCCGTGACCAAGCAATTCACCGGCGCGGCCGTGCTTCGTCTGGTGGGCGAGGATAGGATCGCGCTGGACGCACCGCTGACGCGCTACTTGGAGAACACGCCGGAGGCCTGGTCTGCCATCACGATTCGACAGTTGCTCGTCCATCGCGCTGGTCTGGCCCACCGCTTCGAGGAGAAGCACCACGACAGCTTTCTGATGGACTACTCCACCGAAAACATGCTCGCCTCCGCCATGCACACGCCCATGCAAAGCGAGTCAGGCACCGACTGGTCATACAGCGACCAGGGCTATTTTCTGCTTGGCCTGGTCATCGAAAAGGTCACGGGCCAGACCTACGCCCAATATCTGACCGATCAATTCTTCACACCGCTGGGCATGACGGCTACTCGGCGCCTTGAGCAGGCCGCGGTCATCCCCCGCCGGGTAGCGGGGTATACCTTGCAAGATGGCAGGTTGGAGAACGACCGCCGCGACTGGCAATTCGGTCAGATGGCGCATTTCGGCATCCTGTCGACCCTCGATGATCTGATCCGCTGGGATCAGGGGTTGGCGGACGGTACGGCGCTGCCCGAGATGGCCCTGCAGACATTCTTCGATCCCCTCTATCTGTTTCAGGAAGACCCAGCCACCGAGTCGCTGATCGGCTATGGATACGGCTGGTGGATCGAGCAGGCGAACGGTGTGCGTGTTGCCCACCACAGTGGTTACACGGGCACGGTGCTGCTCCGGGTGCTGGATCGCGGTCTGACGGTGATCATCCTCACCAATCTCGATCAGCCCTCTGGGCCGGGCACTATCAACATTGCCTGGGATGTTGCTCAACTCGTCGACCCAGACCTGGCACGTCCGCAATGGTCTGAGGACTAAGGGGACCATTCAATTCGATCGAGGCGGTACAGCCCCTCAAGCTACGGGGAGCACCGCCGATAAGGACAGGGCCACTCAGAGGTTTCACGCCATGTCCGCCGAACAACTGCTCACCCACGTCAACAAATTGCCTACGGTGCCCAAGGTCGTGCACGAACTCATGTCCTCCTTCCAGCAGGAAGACGTCGAGACCGCGCGCATCGCCGGGTTAATTGAAACCGATCCGGTGATCAGCGCCAAGGTGCTGCGTCTGGCGAACTCGGCTTATTTTCACCGTAGCCGCAGCATCGGCTGTATTGGCGATGCCGTCCTGCACCTGGGGTTTGAACGCGTTCGTAACCTGGTGGTGGGCTGTGGGCTTGTTGGTTCGATGCAAACGCCCCCCGGCATGGACAAGCCGACGTTCTGGCGCCACGCCATTTTTACCGCAGTCGCGTCACGCGAATTGGCGCGTCTGGGTCAGGCGAGTACTTCCGGCGAGGCCGTGGAACCCGAGATGGCGTTCGCAGCAGGCATCATCTATCCGGTGGGCGAGCTGCTGATGCGCTGGGCGCAACCACTGGACCTGTTCCAGCTCGACACCGGCGAGCCATTCTGCACCCCGGCTCGCGCGGCAGCTGAGCGGGAGGCGATGGGCTTTGATTTTGCGTCGACCAGCGCCCTATTGGCCGAACATTGGCAATTCCCCACGGAACTGGTCGACGGACTGCGCGCAGCCGGTGATCCCGACCATACCGAGCCGTTTTCCGCCCTGGGGGCGATCGTCGCCGTTGGGTCGGTGCTGGCAGCGGCGTCCGTGATCCGCATGGACCCACCGGTGAACGGCCACACGCTCGATCGCGTTGGTATTCGCATCGATCAGGTCTGGAACCTGCCGCCAATCAACGAACTCTCCAACGGTCTGGAAACCATGTTGCTGGAATCGTAAGCGGCTGCCTGAGAGATCAGTGGCAGGCCTTGAGATTCCGCGACAGCAGCCACCAGTTGACAGGCCAGGCCGCAAGAAAGCCGGCCGGCACGGCCACCGCGAGCCCGAACCAGAACGTCGGGTGAAAGACGCTCGGAGACGCCATGCCACCGGCAGCAAAATCGGCTGCGTTCATGGCGACCTCCATGACCGCAATCGATATGGCCTCACCAATCCAGATGGTCCGTAACGCCTGTCGCCAGGTCTGCCCCTGGCGCACCAGCGGCCACAGGCCGAGGGAAAATCCCGAGACATAGGCCAGAAACGTCGCCAGCGCGATGGTCCCCCAGGCCGGGAACCCCAGCGACACGCCGATCGCAAGCCCCGCAACTTCACCAATCACACAGCCACTCAGGCAATGCAACGTCGCGTGTATCGAGGTCCTGAGCGGCCCATGGCCTGCACCGGAATCGTGATGGGCGCCGGCGGCTGCGTGACCGCAGTGCGCGTTCTGTGAATGCGGTTGATTCATGACGTCTCAAACTCCGTCGGTATGATCGGTAGAGGCCGGTCTGGTCTGTATCGCGTCGATAATCGGACAACCATCAACAGCGCCATGGCCGTCGCAGTCGGCCACAGCGGTTGCCAATACCGCCCGCATGGCCAGCAGATCCTGAATCCGCGCCTCGATGTCCTGCAGATGTGCCTGAGCCAATGCACGCACGGCGCCCCGATCCCCGCCGGCCTGCAGCGCGAGCAGGTTACGAATCTCTGCCAGGGAGAACCCCAGTGTCTTGGCGCGCAGCACAAAACGCAGCCGGGCAACTGCGGCAGGCGAATACATCCGGTAGTTGGCTGCGGTGCGCTCGGCCGGCGGCAGGATCCCTTCGCGCTCGTAATAGCGAATGGTCTCGACCCCCACGCCGGCTGCTTGCGCGAGTTTTCCGATCGTCAGTGATGTATGGAGCGATGGCATGCGCGCAGTCTAAACCCCGTACCCAACTAGAGAGTCAAGCGTAGCGTCGGTGACTCCATTGGCCGATTAGCGCCAGTACCCAAGCCAGCACGGCCGCCACACCACCGGCGACGAACAACGGCACGTAAGCCTCGATGCGCCCATACCAGCTCGCCATTGCCGCTGCGCCACTGGCCTGACCGATGGCGAAGGCCAGTGTCGCCCCCGCCCACCAGCGGGCATGCGCGGCAGCACCGGCGATTTCGGCCAGTGCCGCCGATGTCATCGACACCGCACCCGGCACTAGGGCACCGATGACCAGGCTCGACACCGTGAGCAACGCCGGTTGCGAGCTGATGACCGGAATCGCCACTGCCAGGGCGGTCAGGGCATAGCAGGCCTGCAGCATGAAGGGGATGCCGGTGCGGCCCGCGATCTTCACGATCACGGTCGGGCCGACCAGGGAGCCAATACCCACCACCCACCATTGCAGCGCTGCAAAGCCCTGGCTCAGGTGGCGCTCACGCACGAGGAAATCCACCCAGAACACGCCATGCGGAACAATGCCGATCGCTTCGACGGCATACGCCACGATGATGAGCAGTGGCGCCAGCAACCAGCCGCGATGACGCCGAGCGCTGACGCCAACCTCGATGCTGTCGGGCGACGCGGGCCGCATCACCAGCCACGCCCGAATGCCCACGCCTGTCGCGGCCCCGGCAAGCACCGCCATCAACAACCAGGCGGTGGTCGGACCAATCCACGGCAGCAAGGTGGCGACACCGGCCGTCAGCAGCGTGCCCAGGCCAATGCCGGTGAACGTGACGCCGCTGACACGCGGCCGCTCCCGCGCGGTCACGGCGGTCAGGGCCGTACTCACGCCACGCACCATCAACCAGGCCCCGGCGATGCCGGCGACGAAGCGCCAAGCACTAATCCAGGTCACTCCCCAGGGCATCGCACAGGCAATGAAGCTCAGCACGGTCACGCCCATTGCGGAAACGACCAGCGGCCTGCGCGATGATCTCGGCGCCACCAGCGCAAGAATTGCGCCCAGGCAATAGCCCACCAGGTTCGCGGCGCCGGCATGCGCGGCCTCGGCCGGCGTCAGCCAGCCGGCCTCGATCATCTCCGGGATGAGCGGCGGATAAGCGAACCGGCCCAGGGCAATGCCCACCAGCGTTGCGCAAAGGCCCAGCGTCTGTGCGGCATAGCGTTGCCGTCGGCTTGTCGGGCGCAGCGTCATGAGCGTAACCGGGGGAACAGGGCGGCGGGATTGTCGCCGATTCGCGTACCCAATGCTTTGGCATCAAAGACATCGGACGCGTTAGCTGGCCGCTTCCTCGCGCGCGAGCTTGTCCCACAGCGTGCCCGAGCGCGGCACCTGTGGATGCTCCACCGCTGGGGCTTCGACGGACTCCGGTGATGCACCCGTCGGCGGAGCTCGTGCCGCATCATCCGTGCTCGCACCCGCTGTGGGCTCAGCGTCCTGACGGTAGGCGACGAGGATCTCGACACGGCGGTTGCGGGCGCGGTGTTCCACGCTGTCATTGGTCACCAGCGGGCGTGAGGCTCCATAACCGCTGACGACCAGCTGCGATTCGGCCACCGACCCAACCTGCAACACTTGCTCCGCCACCGACACGGCCCGCGCCGCCGACAAATCCCAGTTCGAGGAAAAGATGCCACCGCGCAACGGGACGTTGTCCGTGTGCCCCGCCACCGTCACCTGCTGCGATTCGCCATCAATCAGGCTCACGACGCGATGGATCAACTCGGTCGCACCGCTCACCAGCCGGGCGCTGCCCGATGGAAACGACACATGCTCGGGGAACCGCACCACGACCTGATCGCGATTGCGCTCCAGCATGACGCGGCCGGCGGCGATGTCCTCCCGCAGACCTTCCTTGAGCTTCTTGTACAGCGCATCGCCTGCCGTGGTCGACACCACCTTCTCGACGGTGCGAACCTGTTGCGTCGGCACGCTGTTATGTCCGGTACCGGAGATGATGCCGGCCTCCAGGCCCTGCTGCGCATCCTCGCGCTTGCTGATGTACTGCACGCCGCCAAAGGCGTCGCGCAGCGAACCGACCACCGATTCGAATTTGGCGACATCCATCTTCGCCTGGGCGAACAACAGCACGAAAAAGCACATCATCAGCGACATCATGTCGGCGAAGGTGGCCATCCATAGCGGCACGTCGGCGCCCTTCTTGTGCTGCTTTGGTCGGTCGAACATGAGGGGCAGCGCCGCGACTCAGGCCGCAGCCGGCTGGCCGGCGCCGTCGTCATTGGCGGCCTTGCTGCCCTTGCCTTCCGGCAGGCAGGCCTTCAGGCATTGCTCGAGCAGACGCGGACTCGTGCCCTCACGAATCCCGACCACGCTCTCCACAATCAGCGTGCGCGCGTCCATCTCTTGCTCCGCCCGCATCGCGAGCTTGTCGGCGATGGGCAGGAAGAACATGTTCGACAGCATCGCGCCATATAGCGTGGTCAGCAGCGCCACGGCCATCGCCGGCCCGATGCCGGAGGGATCATCCAGCGTCGCCATCATCTGCACCAGACCGACCAGCGTGCCGATCATGCCGAAAGCAGGTGCGGCGTCACCCATGGCACGAAACACCTTTTCACCCATCTCCGCGCGCTTGATTGATGTGGTGATTTCCTTGCCCAGCAAATCCTTGATGAAGTCGGCGTCGTGACCGTCAACGCACATCTGAATACCCTTGCCCAACAACGGGTCGGGCACCTCGGCGTCTTCCAGGGCCAGCATGCCTTTCTTGCGGGCGGTGTCGGCCATCACCTTGACGGTCTCGATCAGTTCATAGGGGTCAACGGCGCTGTACTTGAACGCCGTCTTGGTCGCGGTACCGAAGGCCCTGAAGCACTCGCCGATAGGAAAGCGGACCAATGTGCCGCAGAACGCGCCGCCGACCACAATGATGAGACCAGGGGGATTGATGAACGGGCCGATGCCCGTGCCCATCGCCATCGACCCCACGATGAGGACGAGTCCGACGATCAGACCGATGAGGGTCGCGAGATCCATGAGTGCCGCCTTGGGTGCCGTGTGTCCGAGCTGTCCGGGATGCTCCTGTCTATCGGCGGCATCCGGAGACTCTTGAACCGGCCGCGCTACAACGGCGACAGCGCTAGCGCGTCAGGTCAAGCTGCCAGTAGCCCACATCGATCCAGCGGTCGAACTTGTATCCCACCTGCGGGAAAACGCCCTGGCGCTCGAAACCGAGCCGCTCGTGAAAGGCCACGCTGGCCGGATGCGGCAAGGCAATCACGCCCATCACCATGCGCATGCCGCGCGCGCGCAACTGTTCGAACAAGTCCTGGTATAGCGTTGTGCCCAACCCTTGCCCACGCGCCGCTTCGCTCAGGTAAATCGCACTTTCGGCAACGAAGCGATAGGCCGCCCGCGCCCGCCAGAGGCCGGCATAAGCGTAGCCGAGTACACGGCCGTCACGCTCGATTACGCGCCAGGGCAGACCCTGCTCCTGCAGCCGGGTCAGGCGTTCTTCCATTTGGTCGGCGGAGACCGTTTGCTCCTCGAAGGTGACGACGGTATCGGTGATAAACGGGTTGTAGATCGCCGCAATGCTGGGCGCATCCCGCGATGTGGCGTCGCGAAGCTGGCATTCGGACATGTGGCGGCGGCTCCCTTCAGGCAGGCGTTCGGATTCGTGCTCAGTATGCCCGCCCTGTACAGCCCCGTGCGTCGGCCCGGCATCTCCGTTAGCGTCTGCTCTCCACATGCAGCAGGACGCAGCCCATGGGCTTACTCATCGACGGCGAATGGCATGACCGGTGGTACGACACCAACGAGCATGGCGGTCGATTCAAGCGGCAGGAACAGGCCTTTCGCCACTGGATCACGCCGGATGGCGCGCCGGGCCCCAGCGGCGACGGCGGTTTTCCGGCCGAAGCCGGGCGCTACCACCTCTATGTGTCCTACGCCTGCCCCTGGGCGCATCGCACACTGATCTTCCGAGCCCTGAAAGGACTGCAGTCCATGATCGATGTGTCCGTCGTGCACTGGCACATGGCGGAGCACGGCTGGACCTTTCAGCCTGGCGAAGGCGTCACCGGCGACAAACTCATGGGCCACGCGCTGCTACGGGATGTCTACCTCGCCGCCGAGCCCGGCATGACCGGCCGTGTCACCGTGCCGATTCTGTGGGATACGCAGCGAAAGACCATCGTCAGCAACGAGTCATCCGAAATCATTCGGATGTTCAACAGCGCCTTTGACGCAGCCGGAGCCAAGCCGGGCGATTACTATCCCGACCGGCTGAGGCCGGAGATCGATGCGCTGAACGAGCGGATTTACGACGCCGTGAACAACGGCGTCTACAAGGCCGGATTCGCCTCCACGCAGGCCGCCTACGACGAAGCCGTGGAGCCGCTATTCGATGCTCTGGACCGGCTGGACAAGACGCTTGGGAGCCGACGCTTTCTGACCGGCGCGGAACCGACCGAGGCCGACTGGCGCCTGTTTCCCACGTTGCTGCGCTTCGACACGGCCTACCACGGTCACTTCAAGTGCAATCGCCGCCGAGTCATCGACTACGCGAATCTGTGGCCGTACACACGCGATCTGTTCCAGTGGCCCGGCATTGGCGAGACCGTCAACCTGACGCATGTGGCGCGCCACTACTATGGCAGCCATCCGCAGGTGAACCCGACCGGCGTTGTGCCGATTGGGCCGGACCTGGATTTTGATGCGCCCCACGGGCGCGAAACGCTGGGCTGATTCGCCGCCAGCCGGGCTACCAGCCACCCCGCGCAAGGTCCGGATGGTCGCCCATGTCATAGACAACGGCACAGTCGCCGCCCTGCCCTCGCGCTTCATCCAACGCCTGGTCGGCCTGTGTCAGCAGGGTCTTGGAAAAATGATGGGGTGTCGGCACAAAGCAGGCGCCCCCCACGCAGACACGCACGCATTGCGTCGGCGCACCGGGCAGCGGGATCTTCGCCTGGCGGACGGCTTCGATCATGGTCCCGGCGACATGACGCGCGCCGTCCGGCGTCACGTCCGCCAGAATCGCGCTGAACTCGCCCGCCCGGATGTGGCCGGCGAAATCCGCCCGACGTCGCAAGGCGCGAGAGACCACATGACCGACAGCAAGCAGCGTACTGTCGATATCTTCACCGCGCTGTCTGCGCACCAACGAGAACCGGCTGATATTGATCAGCAGCAGGCAGATATTCAGCTGCTGCTTGGTGCAAAACGCCCATTGCTGCTCCAGACGAGCCAGCAACAAGTCACGGCCCGCCAAGCCGGTGCGCGGGTCGAATCCGGCTAGTTCCACGGCCGGGTCAACGGCCCGGCGCCACTGCTTGAGCTGGCTGAGATTCTGCATCGATTGCCTCGTAAGCGTGGAACACCACGCAGCGCAGAGCATGCGCGTACGCCTTTTTGATGTCTACGAAGCCGCTTGGTTCTGCGGCCGGCCCGGCTCCTCCCAGGCCGCGACCACGCGATTTCGACCGGCTTGTTTGGCTCGGTACAAGGCTTGGTCTGCTTGCTCCATGTAGAACTCGGCGTCGTTGCGCACCACGTCCTCGAAGCTCGATGCCGTGGACACGCCCACCGAAATGGTCACCGGGCTGCCGCCGAACGCCGGATGCGGAATCTCCATATCCTGCACCGCGCGCCGGAATTCGTTCATCAGGATCAGCGCGGCGTCGCCGGGGGTATTCGGAAGAATGACCCCGAACTCCTCGCCCCCGTAACGGCAGACCAGATCGCCCGCGCGCCGGGTTCTTGCCGTCAACCCCGCTCCAATGCGGCGGAGAACCTGGTCACCTTCGGCATGGCCCGCGGTGTCGTTGAAGGGCTTGAACTGGTCGACATCAATGATGGCGTAGCTCAGCGGCAGATGATTGCGATTGGCGCGCCGCCATTCCGTCTGGATCTGACGATCAAAATGACGACGATTGAAGCAGCCGGTCAGCGGATCACGAATCGAATCGCTACGCAGCGCCAGCATGTCTTCGATGACACGGACGCCGTCATGGATCACCCGCTGCTGAACGCTGGGAAATGTGCGAATTCGATCATGCGCAACCGTGAGCAGACCGATGGTGTTTTCCTGATAGCCGGAAAAGACCGGGTACACGGCAAGGGAACAGAGTGATGTGTGATCCATGGACAAGGCGTCGTTCTGCTCGTCCCTTGGCTCGTGCACATCGCGAACCCGCGCCGGCTTTCCCGACTTGATCACCGACCATTCCAGCGAATCGTAGCGCTGCAACACATCCGGTTCACAGCCATGTGCGGCAACCGGAACCAGGAAATCGCCAACCACCATGGATAGCCATGCCCATTTGCAGGCAGTGCCTCCTGCCACAAGACCGAGCACACGCTTGAGGCTGTGGTCCACTTCATCAATGTTGATGCCGTGAACATCATTCACCTCGCGCCGAATGTGCTCGTGCACGGATTCAATCATGTTGGTCATGGAATTGGGCTCATCTGTACTTTCACGGCCGGGTGTTCGCTCTGATTCTGATGATCAGTCCCCATTTGATGACCCTGCAGCGCCGTGTCGCGTGTCTATTCCTTGACACCGCGCAGCATACACCAGTCGCCCAGATTCCGCGGTATTTGCGGCCCACAGATTGAGCGTCATCACCGGTCTCCGACCCCAGCCAACTTCTGGCGCATCGCCTCGTGATCGGCACGCCTCAGCGGATAGCACATCAGGCAGGCCACCGACGCCACGAACAGCACCAGGATCAACACGCCGACCGCCGCGCCTAACGCTTGGCCTTGCGCCGGGTCGACCTGAACCAACGATATCGCCTCCGCGGGGGCGTTCGCCGCCACGTTGCGCGGAAAGCCGACGACATCGAGCACGATCCCCGCGAGCAAGGTGCCCAGACCCGAAGTGGCCTTGATCACGAAGGCGATCACCGCCGCGAACAAGCCTTCGTGACGCTCGCCTGTTTCAGCCTCGGTGGCGTCGGTCACGTCCGCGATCATCGACGCCGTGAGGATGCTGACCGAAATCAACGCGACAAAGAGCAAGCCTGTGTGCAGGAATAGCAGGATCGCCAAGTCCTTTGACCCCGGGTCCGGCATCCAGCCCGCCAACGCCGCGAAGATCGGCGCTGGCCCGAACAGGAGCGCGAACAGCGACAACCACACGGCCGCCTGCTTTTTGTCGGATTCGCGGCTGATCACTGGCGCCAATCCGAACGCTGCGAACAACCCGAGGTAGAGACTTAGACTCAGCACCCCGATCTGCTCCGCGCTCAGGCCCCAGAAATAGGTGTTCACGTAAAAGCTGGTGGCGTTGATGTAGCCCCAGCCAGCAGCGGAAAACAGTGCACCGGCAAACAACACGCGGAACGGCCGGCTGCCAAACACCGTGCGCAGATCATGGCGCAGCTGCCGCGGATGCAGCGGCCGGTGAATCATGCGTTCCCGCAACTGCGGAATCAGGCGCCGTGTACCCCAGGCGCATAACACGATGGCCAGTGTCGCCAGCACCGCACTCAGCAGCCCGTAACTGCGATAGGCCTCGGCGACTAGGCGGCCATCGGCGCCACCGGGTTGTGCCGCGAACAGCACGAAGTATCCGTACGTCGCGATACCAAGGCCGGCAAGCCACCCGAAAAAGAATCGATAGGCGACCAGTTCGGTGCGCTCGTCGTAATGCGAGCTGATCTCGGGCAGCATCGCGTTACTCGGCACCGAATAAGCGGTCAGGCACAGGCGCACCAGCACCGAAAAACCGACAAGCCAGGCGAACAACACGGGCTGATCCAGATCGATCGGTGGCGAGAACAGCGCCCACAACGCCAACCCGAACGGCAGGGCGCTGGCCAGCATGAAGGGATGGCGACGGCCCCAGCGAGTCCGAACGGTGTCAGACCAGGCACCCACCAGCGGGTCAGACACGGCATCGAATAACAACGCGATCAGGATGGCCAGCCCCGCGAGGGTGCCGGAGAGCCCTAATACCTGGTTGTAGTAGAACAACAGGAAGATGCTGAAGGCCGTGTCCTTCACCCCTTCCGCGACCGAGCCGATGCCGTAGAAAAAGCGGATCGATCCCACGACACGAGACTCTGCAGGCCTGGCGGCCCTGGGCTGAGCAGTCATGCCCTTAGCGCAGCCGACTCATCGCACGATGCGATAGCAGGGCACGTACTCCGAACCGGGCAGTCGCATCCGTCGTTGTTCGACAAAGCTGCGCAGCAAGGCATCCAGTTCTCCGGCGATGGCAGGTTCGCCTGCCAGTTCGAAGGGACCATGCTCGGCCACGGCCTGAATACCAGCCGGTTTGACGTTGCCTGCAACAATGCCGGAGAACGCCCGACGCAGGTTGGCCGCCAGATCGCTGCTGGGCTGATCCCGATGCAGGCTAAGCGCCGCCATGGCCTCGTGCGTGGGGTGGAACGGCGTCTGGAACTGGCCGTCAATGCGCAACTTCCAGTTAAAGCCAAAAGCATCACGGGTTTTCTCACGCCAATCGAAGACCTGGGTCGCGCCCTCGGCAACGCCGCGAGCGACAGCGACGGGATCATCAATAATGATGCGATAAAGCCGTTGGGCGGGCTGGCCCAGCGTCGAGCCGATGAATTCATGCATCTGCTGGAAGTAAGCACGCGCGCTCGGCGGGCCGGTAAAGATCACCGGAAACGGCATGGCGTCATTCTGTGGGTCGAGCAGAATGCCCAGCAGGTGCAGGATTTCCTCCGCCGTCCCGACGCCACCGGGAAACACGATCATCGCATGGCCCAGCCGCACAAATGCCTCCAGCCGCTTTTCGATATCCGGCAGCACGACCAGTTCGTTGACGATGGGATTGGGCGGCTCGGCGGCGATGATGCCCGGCTCGGTCACACCCAGAAAACGCCCCTCGCGCAACCGCTGCTTGGCGTGTCCGACAGCCGCACCCTTCATCGGCCCCTTCATGGCACCGGGGCCGCAGCCGGTGCAAACGTCTATTCCCCGCAAGCCCAGCGCGTGGCCGACTTCCTTGGTGTAGTCGTACTCTTCACGCGCAATCGCGTGTCCACCCCAGCACACGGCAAGCGGTGCGCGCTCCCCGGCATGAATCACTCCGGCATTACGCAGCAACTCGAACACGCCATCGGTGATGGATGCCGGTGAGTCAAGTTGCGGAATGCCGGAGGCGGCGACCAGATCGCGCAGCACGCTGAACAGGTGCTCGCGGATCCCTTCGATGATCTCGCCGTCGACAAAAGCCTGATCCGGCGCGTTGATCAACTGCAGTCGGATGCCCCGCGGCTCCTCGCGGATGCGGACATCGAAGGAGGCATAGCGACTCATCACTGCAGCGGCGTCATCCAGCTCACTGCCGATATTCAGCACCGCCAGCGCGCAGGCACGGAACTGCTCGTGCAGGCCACCCGCCTCCGTCGAGGACAACGCCGCCACCTCGCGGCGCGACAGCAAGCGCAACCGCCCGCGCGGCCCTATATCTGCATCCATCTCGTCCAGCCTTGTGGGGTGCGACTCAAACGCCGCCCCTTATTGTTGTCAGGCGACATGAAACCATGCGCCGTGGTGGTGCCGCGAGCTCAGTCGAACACCACGACCTGGCGAACGGCTTCGCCGCGATCCAGCACGTCAAAGGCCTCGTTGATGTCTTCGAGCTTCAGCGTGTGCGACAGCAAGCGATCCACCGGCAGCAACCCGGCCTGATACATCGCGATAAAGCGCGGAATATCGCGGGCGGGTATCGCGGAACCCATGTAGCTACCGCGCAGCACACGCTCATCGACGGTCAGGCTCACGGCCTGGATATCCAGGCGCGCGTTCGGATGCGGCAGTCCGACCGTGACCGTGGTACCGGCGCGGCCGGTCGCGGCGTAGGCCGTCTCCAACACCTTCGCGCTGCCGACGGATTCCACCACGGTCCGGGCGCCACCGTTGGTGATCGCCCTGACTTGTTCCAGTGCATCTGCATCAGCCGCGTTGACGGTGTGCGTGGCGCCCAACTCCCGAGCCAGCGCCAGCTTGTCGTCGGACAGATCGATAGCCACCAGGGGGTTGGCGCCCTACGCCCGCGCGCCGATCAATGCCGCCAGGCCCACGCCACCTAGGCCATAAACCGCACAGCTCGTGCCCGGCGCCACCTTGGCCGTGTTCACGACCGCGCCCACACCGGTCATCACCGCGCAGCCAAACAGCGCGGCGATCTTGAAATCCAGTTCGGGGTCGATGACCACGCAGGATTTGGCCGATACCGTCGTGTAGTCCGCAAACGCCGAAACACCAAGATGATGATTCAGCTCACCCGCCTGATCATGAAACGGCTTGGCGCCGCTGAGCAGCGAGCCGCCGGTGTTGGCGACCGCGCCGGGCGCGCACATGGCCGGCCGGCCCTCGGCGCACGCCGGACATTCACCACAGACCGGCACGAACGAAAAGACAACGTGATCGCCCACCTGCAGTAGGCCGGCGTCGGCGCCGACTTCGACGACCTCACCCGCCGCCTCGTGGCCCAGCACCATCGGCATCACGCGGGGACGTGATCCGTTGATCACCGACAAATCGGAATGACAAAGGCCGGCCGCCTTGATCCGCACGGTGACCTCGCCGGCACCCGGCGGAGCCAGCGCGACCTCGCGGATCTCCAGCGGCTTGCTGGTTGCGTACGGTGCAGGGGCTCCCATTTCACGCAGAATCGCGGCGCGTGTCGTTCTCATGTCGTCGTCTCCAGTTGTTGTAAGGCCTGGCGCAGGACATCGGGAATCGGAACAGGCCGGCGACTGACCCGGTCCACGAACACGTGGACGAAATGCCCTTCGGCCGCAGGCTCGGCGCTGGTCTCACCGAACAGTCCGATCCCGTAGCGCACGCTGCTGTTGCCCAGCCGGTCCACCCGCAGGCAGGCGGCCACCATTTCAGGGAAGGCCAGCGAGCGATGAAACTTGCAGCCGGTCTCGATCGCCAGACCGATGACCGGCCCGTCGTGAATATCCAGACCACCGTGGCGAATCAGGTAGTCGTTGATGACGGTGTCGAAATAGCTGTAGTACTCGACGTTGTTGACATGGCCGTAGACGTCGTTGTCTTTCCAGCGCGTAGGTATGTTCAGTTGGTGGGGGTAATCATCAACGGTCGACATGTGAGTCCTTGGTCAGGCTTATTCCGGGTCCAGCAAAAACGGGGGCGGCGGTTCATCGCTGCGCATCCAGTTGTCACCGACGGACAGGGCGCAAATGCGACTCACATGGGCCAGCGGCCGGCCGGATTCAGCGGCCCAGGCGTTGAATACCGTCTGACATGCGGCGAGCTCTGCGCGGGTGGTTGGTTGCTTGCTCACGACGTTATTGGCCACGAGCAGCGCCACCACGTCGCCGGTGAGCTGGAAGCTGTCCTTGCCGGCCATACGCAGGAAGATGCAGGCGCTCATGCCACCCAGGCGTGCACCGCGGCGGGCCAGCTCACGCCAGAGATCCACAATCTGCTCCGCCGGCCAGGCGGCAATCCAGTGCGCGAAGCTGTCGTGGGTCTGGGCCACGTCCAGCACGAAGCGAGCATTGCGCGGCACCGAGGCGATCTTCTGCCGATTGCGAACAATGCGGGCATCGGCGGCCAGCGCTTCCAGGCCAGGGCCATCTAGCGCGGCGCAGTGCTCAGGATCAAACGCCCGGAACGCGGTTTCGAAACCCGGCCATTTCTGCTCGATGACCCGCCACGCGAACCCGGCCTGAAACACACGCTTGGTCATCAGGCTCAGATAGCGGTCATCGCCCAATGCGGCCAGTGCCTCCGTGCTCGCCACCGCAGGCAACAAGGTTTCGATGGCCGCCTCACCACCCTTGCGGCGGCAGGCGCGCTCGAAGATCCGCGCAAACGACTCGGTCTTGCTCACCCGTTCACGCAATCGACAGCAAAACAACGGCCGCCAGGGGCGGAACGCCCTGCAGCAGAGCGGCGCGGCGCATCCGCGCATCGCTGATACCCAGCACCACGGCGGCACCGACCATCACCGCGCAGATCACGAGCATGATGGGCCGACCGGTCGCCGGATATCCCAGCGCGGTCACGATGATGCCGTGGATCAAACCGACCGCCAGAAACAGATTGTAGAACCCCTGATTCAGCGCCCAGGGGCGGATGGCTTCAGCGGCATCTGGCGAGGCGACCTGAAATCGCTTCTGGATGTCCCGGCGCGAAAACAGCACCGATTCGAATAGAAAAAAAACGATGTGTAGCAGCGCCGCGAGCCCGGCCGGGATCAACGCAATGGTTTGCATGTCGTCTCCTTGTCCCCCTGGGTTCGGCCGCAACCACTGGGGCTGTGTACCGCAGCGTCCACAACAGGGCCGCATTATGCGGGAGCCGCCCGACGCGCGCGACGCCAGGCACAAAAAAGCCCCCGACACCGAAGTGCCGGGGGCCTGGGGTTCCCCAGTCGTGCTCTAGTCGATGATGGTGATCACCGGACCGGACGTCGGCAGACCAGATGGCTGAATCACCAGACCGGAATCCGCACCGGCCGCGTCGACCGCCGTCAGCGTGAACTGGTAGGTAGTGCTGGTCGCGCCCGGACCCTGCGGTCCTTGTGGCCCGACTGGCCCAACCGGACCCTGCGGCCCGACAGGCCCCTGCGGACCCGCCGGCCCCGGAATGCCCTGGGCTCCGCGGGCACCATTGGCACCGTTGTCACCCTCACAGCCAGCCAGCGCGACGGCCGCGACGATAGCCGCAGCCACCAGAGGCAGGCGACGACGCGGGATGCTTCCAACACCCATCAGGCCCAGCAGCATCAGGCTGCCGCCAGCAAACATCGGAGCCGCAAGCCAGGCGATGCTGGTGCTGAAGTCCACCGCGACGACGTAAGCCTCGCTGGACCCTGCGGCCACCGAGCGCGACGGCGTGAAGGTCACAACAAAGGTCCCTGCGACGCCATCGATGTTGACGGTTGCAGGCACGGTGGCCTCGCCGGCATCCACGGCACCATTGCCGTTGGCATCGATGTAGACATCAGCGCCGGTGATGTCACCGTCGAAATCACCGCTGCCGCTCAAGGTTCCAGAGAACCCGGCCACATCAACCGCTTCACCCGAGCTGTTGTTAACCGTCAGGCCGATGGCGGCGACATCCTGCTCGCCGGCACCAAAGCTCACGCCACCACCGTTGCCGGTGTTGCCGTTGGCCACGATTGCGACGGGCGGGTTGTCGGTCGTCTCATAGGCACCGATATCGCAGGTTGCCGTGCCATCCGCATCGCCATCGAACGGACGGGCAAAGCCCATACCCCGCTGATCAACGTTGTTGATGGCCATACCGGCACAGGTGCTGTTCAGACCACCGTCGACGGCAGGGCCGCTGGTCAATGCGACCGTCATCGTCGGGCCGCCATTCATCTGCAGGCCGTCCATCGACAAACCTGCGGCAACGCCAGTGACATTCGCCGGCCCGTTGACCGTGGCACCGGTGGCATCGGCCACCAGGTTGTAGCCGTTGCCATCCACAGCACCGGATACATCCGCAGCCGTGGCGGCCATGTTGTCGCCGATCAGCGTGTTGGTGGCGTTGAAGCTGGCCGTGGCGTCTTCCAGGAAGACCCCGCCGCCGGCCGTGGTCGCCATGTTCGACGCGATGGTCGCATTGACGGCGTTAACGATGGCGCCTGGCTTGAGCAGCAGACCGCCGCCCACCTCATTACGGGTACCCGACCCATCCTGTTCCGCCGTGCCGTTGCCGAAGACCGTGCTGTTCCACAGATTCAGCGTGGAACCGGCGAACACCCACAAACCGCCGCCTTCGTTATTGGCGAGGTTGTTCCAGACGGTCGAACGATCCACGGTCACGGTGCTGGCACCGCCGGTGATATGCAGCGCACCGCCGTTACCCGGATTGTTGCCGGCCATGTTGCTGGCCATGGTCGACTCGGTAATGGTGACCGTGGTCGCGGACGTCGAGGACACATCCTCCAGCGCCCCACCCGCGCGGCTGGCACCGTTGTTGGTCAGCGTCGAACCGGTGATGGTCAGCGTGCCGTTGAAGTTCAGCACCCCGCCACCGGAACCCGATGCGCCGGACGCGACGTTGTTGGTGATGGTCGCATTGGCCACCGTCATCACACCGCCGTTGTTGAACAGTGCACCACCGCCATTGTCGGCTGCGTCACCCTGGGCGTCGTTGGCGTCCAGCGTCGTGCCGTCCACTGCCAGGATGCTGGGAGCGCCGAAGTTCCAGAGACCTGCACCTTCGGCGGCGGCGACGTTGTTGCTCACCGTGCCGCCCACAACCGAAACAAACCCGCCGAACGTGCCACCACCGTCACCGGTGATGTGCAGACCACCACCGTTACCCGGTGCCGCGACCGCAGCCAGCGAGCCCAGCGTCACACCGGCGCTGTTGCCGTCCAGCGCGACCTCGGTCAGCAGGACCGTCGGCACACCGTTGGTCGTGTCATTGGCGGTCGAGCGATCCTCGATACCACCGCCTGCACGATTCGCCACGTTGCCGGTGATCGAACCACCGGTCATCGACACGGTGCCTTCATTGTTGAAGATGCCGCCACCGGAGCCGGAGGCACCCAGCGCGCTGTTGCCGCTGATGACCGTGCCCCCGGTGATGACGATGTCGCCACCCTGGTTGAACAGCGCACCACCGCCATCGTCACCGGCGTCGCCGTTCGCGGCATTGGCCGTGAACGTGCCGCCGTCGATGGACATCAGGCCAGACCCGTTCCACAGACCGCCGCCCTCGCGTGCCGCCGTGTTGCCGGACACCGTGCCACCGGCGACATTGATCGTGCCCGGACCGGACACGTGCAGCGCACCACCGTTACCAGGGTTTGCGACCGTGCCTGTTCCCACGCCGGCACCGTTTCCGGACAGCGTGACATTGCTCAGCGTGACTGTCGTAGCCGCCTCGCGGGCGTTGTCTTCGATACCGCCACCGGCACGATTCGACAGGTTGTTGCGAATCGTCGAATCGCTAACCGTGAGCGTGCCGCCGTTGTTCAGAATGCCGCCACCGGTTGCGCTGACACCCAGCGCCGTGTTGCCGTCAATCACGGCATTGGACACGATCATCGTGCCGCCCTGATTGAACAGCGCACCGCCGCCGTCTTCGCCGATCAGGTCACCATTGCCATCATCGGTACCGGGGCCATTGGCCACGTTGCCGGTAAAGCTGGCGCCGTTGATCGTCATCGTACCGGCGTTGTTCCACAGAGCGCCGCCTTCCTGGCCGGCGATGTTGTTCGCGAAAGTCCCGCCCTCGACGGTCGAGTTCACCGCACCGCTGATATGAAGAAAGCCCCCATTGCCCGGACTGGTACCGACTTCGTTGCCGAAGGCTTCGACATTCGTCAGGGTGGTCGCCGGACCGGCTGCGATCTCGATACCGCCACCGGCGCGGTTCGCCGTGTTGCCGCTGAAGCGGCTGCCCGACACGCTCAGCGTGCCGCTGGAGATGATCGCGCCACCGCTACCGGAGGCGCCCGTCGCCGCATTGCGAAGAAAACTGCCACCGGCCACGGTCAGCGTGCCGGCATTATCGATGGCGCCACCGTTCGTGGCGGCGGCACCTGTGCCGACGTTGTCCCGCACCGTCACGCCGTTAAGCGCCACCGTGGAACCCGAAGCAATGCTCAGAGCACCGCCGCTCACCGCCGTGCCGTTGGCCAGCACGAGGTCGGACAGCGTCACCGGCTCACCGGCTGCGTCGATGGAGAAAATCTGGAATGCGGACTCGCCGCTAATCGTCACATCACCGGCAAGCGCCAGGTCATCGCTGATCGACGGCAGGCTTGCGGTCAACGCGATGGTGCCCCCACTCAGTGCACTGGCGAAACTGATGGAATCACCGGTCGCTTCACCGGCAGGTGCATCACCGACCGCTGCATTCGTCGATGCGGCCATCACCGCCTCGCGCAGACTCAGCTGCCCGTCAGCCGCGCTGACATCGGCGAGCGTGTCCACTACGTAAGTCGTCGCAAAAGCTGGCGCAGCCAGCCCGCCCAACACAAAAAGCGCCGCTCCACGAGCCGCGCGCGTATCGTTTTTAGTCATCTCAACTCCCTGAGTCGAATCAGATCCGGTTCAATCCCGTTCGGGATTGCCAAGGAGTTCGGATGCAAACCACGAGTGGATGCACTCAGCAGAGCCGAGATGATGAATTTTTTGTGACGGCGGCCGCAGGCCGGTCACATGTGCAGTCACGCGGAACTTCGGATGGTGCCGGAGGAGGGACTTGACCCCCCAACCTACCGCTTACAAGGCGGTTGCTCTACCAAATTGAGCTACACCGGCATCTGGAGACCGCAGCGGCATACGTCACGCCGCGGGGGCGGTAGTTTACCCAAAGTCATCCTGCACGTCCGCCGCATCTGCCAGTCGGGCGACGCCTTCCAATACGTAGTGCGGATGCAGAGTCCAGTCGGGCGGGAGATGCGGCTGTAACAAGGGGGCCTCGCCGCCGGTCAGCACACAAAGCGGCTGTACCCAGCCCAGCTGCCGCCGCACCCGCTCAATCGCTCCGAGCAGTGCATGAACGGCTCCGACCGTCACTGCGGGGTTGGTGTCATCGCCGACGATCGGCAGCGGTGCCGTGGTCACGACATCCGCCTGGAACTGTGTGCGCTGGTTCAGCGATGCCCGTGCCAAGGCGACACCCGGCAAGATCAGGCCACCGAGGTGGCTGCCATCGGCAGTGACGGCGTCAATGGTGCAGGCCGTGCCGGCATCAACGATTAAGGCGTTGCGTCCGGTGGCGGCCGCCGCGAGGACGACCATCCAGCGATCCACACCCAGCCGGCTGGGGTCGGCGTAGGCACAGCGCACGCCCAGCGATTCGGCCTGGCTGCGCACGAATCGCGGAGCGGGCCAGCCACGACTGGCGCACCAGGCCTGGACAGCTGCGTTGGCGGCTTCGCCGGCCACGCTGCTAATCCAGATGGCCAACGGCATTGCGGCAGGTGCCAGCTGATCCAGCACGCGACCGACCGACGCGAGGTCACAGTCCGCGGCTTGCGGCTGGGCCAGGTACCCGGCTGTCCACTGCGCCGACTTGCAGCGCGTGTTGCCTAGATCCAGTAGCCATTTCATGACCGTCGCACGCTCACTTCGCCTGACACCAGGGCTTCAAGCCCGTCGCTGAATTCGCATTGCAATTGCCCCTGAAGATTCACGCCACGCGCGATTGCCTCACGGCGCTGCCCGCCCTGCTCCACCACCACCGCGCGGTCGTCCAGCGCATCCAGTGCCTGGAACCGGGGAAGAAACGGCGCGAAGCCTTCGGTCTGAAATCGGCGCAAATCGACATCCAGCTGGCTCATCAGATCCGCTGCAAGTTCCGTGCGCGACGGGGCCGGCCCAAGTGCAGCCAGGCTGGTCCAGGGTTGGCCGAGGTCCACCGCCCCCGCCATGGCGACATTACAGCCGATGCCGATGATGGTGCGCACGGGCCCTGCGAGTTCGCCGCTGGCCTCGATCAGGATTCCGGCGAGCTTGGCGTCATTCACGATGAGGTCATTGGGCCATTTGATGCGGACATCCAGCCGGCCCAGCACTGCCGCCAGAGACACGGCGACGACCAGGCTGAGCGGGCCGAGCTGGGACGACGCGCCGTCGAACTGCCAGTCGAACGATGCGTACAGATTCACGCCCGGCGGCGAGAACCACTGCCGGCCGCGGCTGCCGCGGCCCTGCGTCTGCTGCTCGGCGAGCACCAGTGCGGGCCCCGCGTAATCGCGCTCGGCCAGCCAGGCATTGGTGCCGGTTACGCGGTCGAGAACCGTGACGCTCCACCCGGTGGGCGCCCGTTGCCTGAGCGCATCGACATCCAGGCGATCCCAGCCGCCTGGTAGGCGATAGCCACGCCCGGTTTCGGCGTCGATGGGCCAGCCCGCATCACGCAATTTCTGCACGCGCTTGTGAATCGCGGCGCGGCTGATCTGAGCCGACTCTGCCAGCGATTCGCCGGAATGCCAGGCGCCGTCGGCAAGCCCCATGAGAATGCCGTCGCTCAGTGCCGGGTTCCCAGCATGCGCCGCCAGATCATCACGCGCTCGAAACGGCTTTCCGAGCCTTGCAGCATGCGCAGAATATTGGATCGATGCGTCCATACCACCAACGCGAACATCGCCAGGGCGAAGGCGCCGAGCGGTGACAGCAGGCCGGTTGCCGCGATGCAGGCCACGTAGAACACGATGATCAGGGCCGCGACCAGGGTCGACAAACCGGCGTAGCCCGTCAGCGTCAGCACGAGTGCGAAGCTCAGCAAGGCCCAAGGCACAGCCGCGGGTATCGCGACCAGGCACACACCCAGCAGGGTCGCAGCGCCCTTGCCGCCAGCGAAGCTGAAGAACACCGGCGCGATATGACCGACCGTGACCGCGACTCCGCAGGCCAGCGCGATCCACCGCTCAGGCAGCACCGTTGATTCGAGAATCGGCCAGGGTAACCAGGGGATCACGGCGACCGCGAGCGCACCCTTGAGCGCGTCAATTGCGAGCACCGTTACACCGAAAGCCTTGCCATGTGTGCGCAGCGCGTTGGTCGCGCCCGCGTTGCCGCTGCCCGAACTGCGCAGATCGCTCGCCCCGGTCAAGCGCCCGAGCACCAACCCGCCCATCACCGAACCCAGCAGATAGGCGAGGATCAGCTTGACCGCGAGCTCGATCATCCCGCCTCGCTAACCTGCGCCACACTGGCGCCCAACCAAGCCAGGCGGCGATGGGCGACGGCTTCGTCGGCCCCGGTATCCATGCGCAGCGTCCAGGTGTTGTCCTGCGGCGGTGCCAGCGACAGTTGGCGATGCAGCAACCGGTCACCCCGAATGGCATGCACATCGACCGTCTCGCCTGGTGCCCGGCGTTGTTCCAGGGCTCGGATCACCCCGGGTGTCGCTTCCTCGAAATCCAGGGCGACGAGACGATCCCCAGCCGCGAGGCCAGCCTGCTGTGCAGGCGAATCATCGACCACGGTCGTCAGCCGGGGCTGGCGCTGACCTTTGACCGAAAGCCCCGTCCAGCAGCGTGGCCCAGTGGAATCTGAACCCGGCCGCCCGCCGGTGTCTTCCGGACCGGTCGCCGGGCGCACCGACGCGGTAACGCCAAAATCTGCGAGCAGCTCCGGCAGCGGCACCTCGCCGGCTGTGCGGATCATCGCATCGAAGAAATCGGTTAGGTCCAGGCCCGAAACCTCGCCGGCGATTTGCTCGATCGCAGCATCGGGAATCGGTTTCATCGCCCGTCCATACCGCGCCCACAACGTGCGCATCACGTCGTCCAGCGAACAGGCACCATCCGTCTCGCGGCGCAGCGTCAGATCGAGCGCACAGGCGACCAGCGCACCCTTGTTGTAGTAGCTGACGATGGCGTTCGGCGCGCTGGCGTCCTGCTGATAAAACTTGGTCCATGCCAGACGGCTGGACTCGGCCAAGGACTGGCGGTAGCGCCCAGGATTGCGCTCCAGGCGCGTCATCTGCTTTGCCAGCAGGTCGAGATAGCGCGGAGCATCAATCACGCCCGCACGCAGCAGCCCCAGATCATCGTAGTAGCTGGTAATGCCTTCGTAGGCCCACAAATCGTCAAAATAGGCCGGCGCTGTGAGCGACGAGTTGGCAACCGCAGCCGGCATCAGCCGGCGCACGTTCCACAGGTGGAAATACTCGTGACTGACCAGCCCGAGAAAATTCACGTAGTCGTCGCTGCGACCTGAGCCGCCGGGTGCCGGCATGGCGCGCCGCGGGGATGCCAGCGCGCTGGAGTAGCGATGTTCCAGGCCGCCGTAGCCGTCGGCGGTCACATTGTTCAGGAACAGGTAGCGGTCGCAGGGCAATTCGCCGAACAACGCGACCTGGGCATCACAGATGCGCGCAACGTCCGCAGCCAGTGCATCGGCATCGAAGCGCCCGGCGCCGGTCATCGCGAAGGCGTGAGGACGCCCGCCGGCGACGAACTCGACAATCTCGAACTCGCCCATCTCGACCGGGTGGTCGATCAGATCGTCGTAGTGCTCACAGCCGTAGCGGCCGAAGCCCCAGGGCTCGGCCTCCACAGGCCGCATCGATGTCGCCACCCGCCAGCGTCCGGTGACGGCGTTCGCGTCCGGCGCCATCAGATCGACGGTGCAGGGCACATGCTCCTGCCCGGCGACCCGCAGGCACAGCGACGTGGCATTGAAGAACCCGCGCTCGGAATCCAGATAGGCCGTGCGCACCGAGGTGTCGAAGGCATGCACCTCCATCAACACCGTGAGCGGCCCGGTCGCAGGCGCTGCCCGCCAGCAATCCTTGTCGACCTGATCGACCTGCACGGGCTCGCCACCTGATTCGGCGACCAGCGTCAGCACGTTGCGGGCGAAATCCCGGACCAGGTAACTGCCGGGAATCCAAGCCGGCAGCGTCAGCCACTGCCCGGCTGGGTCCGGGTGCTGGATCGTCAGCGCAACGTGGAAGCGGTGGGCGGCCGGTTCAGCCGGCTCGATGCGATAGTGCAGTGGAGTCAATGGATGCGGATTGGTCGAAATGCCCGCGTAGTCTAGGGAACCTCTGGTTGAATCGCACGAGCGCCACCACTGGTGGATGCAGCCGACTCACGTTTGAACCGCGACCAGCCATGCAGCCACAGAATCAAACCCATGGTCACCTCGCCGGCCGCCTGGGCCCACACCGCCCCCGTGACACCTACACCGCTGGTCATCGCGATGACCAGCGGAAGCGTGATGCACAAGCCCAGCACGGTGTAGCCAAACAGCGAGCGGTACTGTGCGCCGGCGGATAGCGCATGGGTTGCAGCACTTCGAAACGAGAGCGCACCGAAGTACACGGCCCAGGCGATGGTGAGCCCCTCAAGCCCCGCGTATTCCTCGCCGAGTACCCAAGCCTCCAGCCAGTCGTATACAGCAAGCAAAACCAGCATATAAATGCCGATGAGCAATGCCAGCAACACGCTGGCCACCGCCGCCACTTTCTCGACTTGAGCAAAGTCATGCGCGGCAATCCAGCGGCTCGCCCGCGGCAAGAAGATGTTGCCCCAGGCCACCGAGCACAGACCAATGGGCATCAACAGCAAACGGGATGCACCGACATCCGCTGTCGCCAGCACACCCATCAGTACGGCGACCACATAAATGACCGCGTAATTGGACAGCCACCAAAGCACGACACTCGGAATGGCCCAGCGCCCCAGTGCCCAGGCCTTGCGAAACACATCCCTACCACGACCGTGCTGGCCGAACGGCCGAAGTCCGGTCTGCTGCAATCCGAAACCGCCGGCAGCGAGCCCAGCTGTGGCGATACAGCCAAACACCCACTCGACGTCCAGTCGCTCTAGCGCCACGCCAGCGGCCAAGCCCAGTAAAACGAGGCCGACATAGAGCGTATCCAGTGCCAAAACGCGCTTCGGTAGCAACAGGAGAAATGCGTAGTCCCTCGCGTAACCTCGCGCCGTGTGCCCGAGGACGGCCAGTGCGAAGGGCCAGGCGGTAGATGCCGGTAATGCTTCAGCCCCCACCCGCCAGGATGTGGCCAGAATTCCGGTGAATGCCAGGAAAGCGACCAGGATCGACAGGCCGAGCTGCAATCGAAATAGCTGTGCGCAGATCGCGCGCATGCGCCGCGCCCGGTGCTGGGGAGCCAACGCAACCATCGGCGCGTTAATTGCGGCATCCTGCAAACTCTGGGCGAGTAACAACAGAGTGAACAGCTGAACGTAGATTCCGTAATCCAGCTTCTCGCCCAGCCGGATGATGGCGAGCCCGATCAGCAGGTTCAGCGCACTGAGCATTGCCTGATCAATAATCGCGATCACTGCACCCGAAAACAGGTCGCGCGACGCTATCGCTATGACAAGCCGCTTAATCACGCTGTGGGATTCTCCTGAGACCGGCCCGATTTCGGCGTCGGGACTGCAGGTCATCGATGATCATCTGCCGTTGGGTAGCATCCTGGCCGTGGGGCCGGACCAGCCGGAAGACCTGGCACCGCACCAAGCGATTTCACTGTCGAGTTTCCCCGCCCGGGACATGCGCCATCCGGGCCGCCGGGGACAGTATTACATGGGCCGTCACCTCGCCCGGCAAGCGCTGAAGGCCCTGGACCTACCCAGCGACGGACTGACCAGCAATGCGGACGGGAGCTGTCAATGGCCCCCGGCAACGGTCGGGAGCATTTCTCATACTCGCGGCCTCGCCGCCGCCTGGGTCGCTCCCAACGACGCCTATCCAGGTCTGGGAATCGATGTTGAACGCCAACGCGACCTCAGCGCGGCCGCGCAGAGATATGTGCTGACACCGCAGGAGGCGGAGTCGCAGGACATATCCGCCGTCATGCGATTTTCGGCAAAGGAAGCCATCTACAAGTGCCTGGCCCCCAGAGGGGTCGCGCCGCTACGATTCCACGATGTGTCAATCTTCACGGACGGGTGCCAACTCCGATTCGAGCCCAGCACACAATGCAGCTGGGTCCGCCACCTGAACGACCTGCAGGGGTTTTACTATTGGACCGAAAATCATGTCCTGACAATGGTGTGGTCGCACCATTGAGTCGAACACACGCTATCTGGAGCTCGCCATGACCGCGCAAGTGCCGCCCGAGGGCGAGTCGTCGGAAAACGATGTCAGCCTGCAATGGCCTGGGGCCTTACCGAGAAACAAGGTGAAGCGTCTCGCCAAGGTTTGGCTCGGACGCTTGGTCAGCAGGCTGGCCCCTGGCAAGGCCGAGCGCGTCCGACAAGGCGCCATGGACATGTCACCCACGCTGGCGCAGCGCCTGATGCTCGCTGCCTGGGTGCACCGATGTGAAACCAATCATGACCTGGGCGCCCTGGCCCCGCTCCATCGATGGCTTTGGGCCAGCCAGGGCGCAGCCCACCACCATGAAGAGATGGCGCGACGCTTCGAGCGCTGGTGGGCCGACGGACATCATCAGATCCTGGACGCGATTGCCGACCAGTACGACCCTGGCGTATTCACTGAACTCTGTGAGATTGGCTGCGGAACTGGCCAGGCGATCCGCAAATTCGCGGACCGGTTCCCCGCCCTCCGGCAACTGACGGGTCTGGACCTGAGTCCGCAACAGATCGAGTCCAATCAGGCGACCGCCTTCCCGGACCGCATCCACTTCGTCTGCGCCGATGCTCTGGACTGGCTTCCGAAACATGCGCGCCCAGGCACGATCTACCTGACCATCGACGGCGTTTATGAATACCTTTCCAAGGCCGAACTCGAGCGGCTGTTCGCGGCTCTCGCCCAGCATTCTCCAGCCATGGTGGCGCTAGTCGAACCGATTCCTGCCGATTTTGACTTTGCTCGGGAACGCGAATCCCGTCCGTACAATGACGAACGCTCGCTCGGTCACCACTATCCGTCGATCTTGGAAGAGGCCGGCTTCGAGATCACGTGGAAAACCGAGGTGGTTGACGAGCTTCGATGGTGTTTGCTGACCGCAGTCACGAAGCCGGACGGAACTCGTTCGTCAGCCAGCTAGCAACTCGCGCAGTCAGTTTCCGGCGGTCGACAGACCGCGAAAACGTGTGATCGGCCTCCGGGAAGAAGGCCTCCGTCAGCCGCTGCCCAAAATCAACATCGGAAAATGCGGCCGCGAACTGCCTTTCGTAGTTGTAGTAATTCGAGGTCTGGCCGGAAAACAGGTAAAGCAGCCGCACATCACGTGACATCATTGCTCGCAGCTCCGCAGCAAGTGCACGCTTGGCGGGCATGGTGAAGAAGTCGACATCTCCCGTCACCGGGTCCCCATCCTCGACCGATGCCTTGCGTGGCAGCTTGCGTCGGATCACGTTGACCCAACGGCGACGATCGAACAATCGTTCAACCGTGTATTGCAGCCAGTACCGTCCGGTGCGATACCCATATCCGTCGAGCTGACAAACACCAACGATACGTTGATCCCGCGCGGCCACCCGGTGCGCGTCATGTGCCCCGCTACAAAGACCCAGCAAAACCACACCGGCCTGCGGGCGCTCCCGCGACAACCAATCCAGCGCAAAATCCACGTCACCGCCTTGATCCGACGGCAGCGACCCAGCTCGCCCGCCTCCCGTCACTGGAGACGGATGACTTTCCCCGAGGCCAAAATAATCGAATCGGAGCACCGGGAAACCCGCTGCGGCGATGGCTCTTGCGATTCCGACGTATAGCCGCGTCGGGCCAACCTTTTGATCAATCCCGGCCGGCAAGATGATCACGCCAGGCAACGCCAGATCAGCGGCTTTCTCCGGGCAGTGGTAAATGCCCGACAGTGCCCCGGCCGGCCCGAATCGAACAGCTCGCTCCGTCATGCCAGAACCAGATCAACCAGCTTCGGGAGACTGGGACGCACGATCAGCCGCCGCCCCATGTCCGAGATCGAAGCCCAACGACTCTCGGGCTTCAACTCGTCGACGGTCGGCTGCAGGCGAGCCATGGCGTCGAGCCAAGCCTCCGGCAGTTCGGACGGATCAGACACGCCCAGCGAGCAGCGAACGTCCATCGCGGCCAACGTACTCACATCAAGTCGAGATGATTTGATCGCCTTCACCAGGTGGTCAGCAAAATGAAAGCCCAGGAACTCATCGGTATCGCGTTCCGCGTACTGCCTGGTTCGCGAACGAAAGCGATTGCTCCGACGCGTCGATTCTGCGTGCAAGGTCTGTTGCACGTCGAACCATTGGCTGCCGTCAACGACCGGGTCCCACAGAGTCACAGCATCCAGGCCGACCGGCTGATCTGCCAGTGCGTTGACCGCGATCAACGCCCCGATACGATGACCGACTACGCGAATCTGGTTCATCGCGGTTTCCGACTGCAGCCAAGCGCAGGCTGTACGGACATCCTGCAAGCAACGCATCCAGTCGGCTTCGCTCTGGCGCCCTGCGGACTCTCCCGTGGCGAAATAATCGAAGCGCAACACATGGGTGTTTCGCGCGGTCAGCGCCTCAGCGCATTGCCACAGCGAGCGGTAGCTGCGCATATATTCCGCGCCCAGAGAGCCGCAGATCAGCACAGCGTGCTCCAGCCCCGTCGCGGCCTCTCGCGGTGGATGATATGTCCCGTAGAGCGACTGCTCCGGACCAAAAAAGAACGATCGCATCACCGCTTGCTTCGGAACCTGCTCAACCAGGAGCGTGACTCGGGCCCGGCATCATCCGGCGGCGTTTCGACTTCGCCGCTCCCCACCGCAATCCGCGTAGCGATGGCCCCCAGCGGCTCAACCATCATTGACCGGATGGGGATATCGACGCCCGTTTGCTCCTGAATCGCAGCGACGGCGCGCAGCGCCAGCAGTGAATGGCCCCCGACATCAAGGAAGCTGTCGTTCGCGTCCACGTCGATCATTTCGTCCAGCTCCTGGCGCCAGACCGCGAGCACCAAGGACATCGCATCGTCGTGGTCGGCTGTGTCGGAGGCGATCGCAGCAGCTGGGGGGGCTTCAAACGGACTAGGCAGCCCGCCACGGTCGGTCTTGCCACTCGGCGTCTGCGGTAATTTGTCGAGCAACACGAACTGCTGCGGAACCATATGCACAGGCAAGGCGTGGGCGACGAACTTGCGAAGCTCTGCGGCGGTGGTCGATACGCCGGGCTGCGCGATCCACCAGGCGCAGAGGCGTTGATCCTCCGGTGCTGCCTCGCGGACATCGACCACGCATTGCAGCACGCCCGGATGCTCGCCCAGCCGTGATTCGATTTCGCCCAGCTCGATGCGAAAACCGCGCAGCTTGATCTGGTTGTCTACGCGACCGTCGAAGACGATATCGCCAGCTTCCGTCCACCGCCCCAGATCGCCCGTGTAATAGATCCGGCCCTGACCCGTGAACGGGTTGGGCACGAAGCGCTCGGCCGTGAGTTCTTCCCGCCCGAGATAGCCTGCGGCCACGCCGGCGCCACCGATCACGATCTCACCCTGAACGCCGGGCGGCACCGGTTGTCCGGCCTTGTCGAGGATGTACACCTCCCAGCCGCGGATGGCGCGCCCGATCGTGGCCGGACGATCCGGATGCCGCTCGGCCATGGTGCTGTAGGTCGTGCATTCGCTGGGCCCGTAGAGGTCCAGTACCCGCCGCAGCTGCGACTGGTCCAGCGCGCGCGCCACCAGCGCATTGCTCAGTGGCTCACCGGCCAAACAAAGCGTGCGCGCCGTATCCGGCAGCCGCGCGTGACGCAAGAATTCGCTAACCACGCTGGGCACCGAGTTGATCAGGCTCACCGGTGCAGGCGTCGGCTCCCGCAGTGCGAGCAGGTTGTCGACCAACACCGAGGTGCCGCCGACGACCAGCGGCAGAAAGAGTTCGAAAACCGACAGATCGAAACAAACCGATGTGGAGGCCAGCACCCCCACGCAGTCGTCGGCGGAGAAGCTGTCAGAGGCCCATTGGATTAACGCCGCCGTATTGGCCTGCGTCACCATCACGCCCTTGGGCGCACCGGTTGAGCCGGAGGTGTAGATCACATGCGAAATGCGCTCTGGTGACGACGGCACCTCGGCCAGCGCGTGCTCGGCTTTCAACAGTTCGGCCAACGCGACGCCGCGATCCCCAAAGCCATCAGCGTCAGCCGCAATCACGCGGCGTGCATCGCTATCCCGCCAGATGTACTCCAGGCGCTCCGACGGGTAATTCGGGTCCAGCGGCACATAGGCGGCGCCAGCGCGCCAGATGCCCAGCAGCACAGCCACCAGATTCGCCGAACGCGGCAGGCAGACTCCCACCCGGTCTCCCGGTACGACGTTTTGCGCCTGGAGTCCTGCGGCGACACGGCCAGACAGCGCCCAAAGCTCGTCATACGTGGTCAGACCATCGCCATGCGCCACGGCGGTGGCGTTCGGCGTGGTCGCCACCTGGGCCTGGATGCGATCCAGCACCAGGGGAGCCGCGTTGGCGGGCTGTGGCTGTTCGCTCGCCGCACCCGACCGCTGTGCGGTGAGCGCATACCGGGAGACCGGATCGTCCGGCGATTCCACCGCATGCGAAATCAGCGCCTCGAAAGCACGCGCCCAGGATCGGATCGTGCCGGCGTCGAACAGGCTGGTATTGAAGTCGCAATCCAGTGTCAGCCCGTCGCCAGACTGGGTGAAGTTGAAGAACAGATCGAAGTTGACGAACGCCTTTGGCGCTTCGTGCAGGGTCGATTCCAGGCCGTCGAACTGCACGCCGGAGCCGGCCGGGTCGACGTTGAACAACACCTCGATCAGCGGCACGCGGCCTGACTCCCGATGCAGCGGCAGCCCCTGGATGATCTTGCCAAAGGTGCAGTCGGCATGGGCGTAGGCGCCACGCACGCGCTCGCCCACGGACTGGATCAGCCCCGAAAATGGCATGCTCCCGGCCATCTGAGTGCGGATCGGCAGCATCTGTACGCAATGCCCGAACAACGCGTTCTCACCTTCCAGCGCCTGGGCCGCGACGGGAATGCCGACCACGATGTCATCACCGCCGGACAACCGCGCGAGCAGCGCATGGAAGCCGGCCAGATAGACGGTATAGGCCGTCGTCTTGTGGTCGGCGGCCAGACGCCGCACGCGTTTCACCAACTCCTGTCCGAACTGCACGGTCACCGTGGCCCCGTCGAACCGGCGTTCTGCCGGCCGCGGGCGATCCGTCGGCAGGGTCAACACCGCCGGCGGCGGGCTCAACACGCCATGCCAGTAGGCACGGGCCTGCTCCGATTCAATCTGGCGGCCCGCGATGCGCCGAGCGTATCGGGAGAACGGTACGGCCGGCTCCAGATCAGGCGTTTGTCCGCGGTGCAGGGCCGAATACGCCTGACCCAACTCTTCGAGGAAGTTCACCGCAGACCAGCCGTCGCAGGCAATGTGATGCACCACGAAGACCAGCCAGTGATGGCGCGGCGCGAATCGCAGCACCTGCACATCCATCAGCGGCCCGGTTTCGGGGTCCATCTGTCGGGCCGCGGCGCGCTGCGCCTGGGCGATGGCGGTAGCTTCGTCGGCGACGTCCTGAACCGCCAGGCGCAATGGCTCCACTGCGACGCGCTGCTGGCGTTCGCCGCGGGCATCGGTGCGCAGATGCAGCGCTTCATGCCGGGCGTAGACATGGTCGAAGCCGGCCTGCAGCGCGTCGAGATCCAGCGCGCCCTCCAGATTCAGGTAGAAGGCCTGGTTGAAGGCCGCGCCTGAATCGGCGTCCATCGCCTGACCGACCCAGACCTCGCGCTGTGCTTCGGTGAGTTCAATCGATTCACCGACGGCCAGCGCATCAACCACCTCGCCTGCCGAGCTTGCAGGCGCTTCGACGCTCCCGGGGGAGGACGCTCCGCCCGGCACCAGAAAGCCAGCGTCGATCAACGCCTCGGTGCCCTCGCGCAACACCGCCTGCACCCGCGCGATGTCGTCATCGCTGTGACGGATGGAAAAGAAGCAGTTCTGGGCCTGTTCCCGGATGTACACGCCGTTGCAGAGCATCCAGTAGAAGAGCAGGTTGATGAAGGGCTGGTCCTGCGGAAAGTCGAATCGGAACCAGGAGCTGCAATGCCGAATACGAAGCGGCACGTCGCGGCCTTCCCAATAGGCGTTCATCGCCAGCGCAAAGGCTTCGGTCCGGGCGTTCAGGTCGCGTTGCAAGGCGCCATCATCATCGATCAGGTAATCGAGCACGGCGTCGGCTGCCGCCATCGCGAACGGATGCCGGACAAAGGTTCCGGCAAAGAACGTGACTGGCGATTCGGGCAGTGAATCGTCGCCGAACTGCCAGCCGCCACCGTCGATGCAATCCAGGTAGCGCGCGTCGCCGGCCAAGGCCCCGATCGGCATGCCGCCACCGAGAATCTTGCCGTAGGTGCTCATGTCGGGCTGGATACCCCAGCACTCGGAGATACCGCCCAGCGCAACGCGGAATCCGGTAATGACCTCGTCGAGAATCAGTGCAGTGCCGCTCGCGCGGGTGATCTCGCGCAGCTCGCGAACGAACTCGGTGGGCTGCAGGCTCGGATAGCGCGATTGCACCGGCTCGACGAGCACCGCCGCCAGTTCGTGGGCGTGCTCGCGAATGATGTCCAGCGAGGCCTGCGTGCCGTAATCCAGGATCATGGCGTTGTCGACGGCATCCTGCGCGATACCGGGCGCAGCCGGGCGCGAGCTCAGCGCGCCCTTGACGATGTTGGCGCGGCCCAGCACCTCGTCGAAGGTGCCGTGATAATCGCCACTGAAGTACACGACCTTGCTGCGATTGGTCGCCGTGCGGGCACAGCGCAAGGCTGCCATCACCGCTTCGGAACCGGTGTTGCAGAATGTTGCCCGCTCATGACCGACGGTCTTGCAAAGCTTTTCGGCCACCTGCGCCGACAGCGGTGTCTGCGGACCGACCTCCCAGCCGGCATCCAGTTGCCGCGCCAGTGCGGGTTTGACCGCCGGATGGCTGTGGCCCATGAAGCCGACGCCAAAACCCAAGGTGCAGTCGATGTACTCGTTGCCGTCAACGTCGATGAACTTCGACCCATCCGACCGTTCGCAGACGATCTGGTAGACCATTTCCTTCCAGCTCAGCCGGAAGCCCGCCACGGCGCGGGGATCGGCCAGATGCGCGCGGCTGGCCTGGGCCATCTGCTTGGACTTGGCCGTTCGGGCATTGAAGCGGGCGGTCAGGTCGGCAAGAAACGTCTCTTGCTTGGGCGTAAGCCCCCCATCGCGCGTGCGCTCGACCGTGCGATAAGGGCCGAAACGGCCCGCGCTACCAGCACCGAGGTTCTTGCCCTGGGCACCGTCGTCCAGCTGCGCATGCACCACCGGGCCACCCGACGCAGCCGGCCGGGCAGACGCTCCGGGCATCGGGCCCGATCCGCCCTGCCCCGTGACCAGCGCCAGCTGCTCACGCATGAGCTCTAGCTGGCCGCGGATCACCGCCTCCAGCGGCGAACCGGAGGCAACCGCTGCGGCGCCGCCCGCTGTCGGGGCCAGGGTCGGGGCGACCGTCGTGGGCGCAGCCGGGGCGGGCAGCGCATCGGCCGGCAGCAGGCCATCCAGATGAGCCGCGAGCTTGTCGATGGAATCGATCTCTTCCAGCAGCTGACGAAAACGCAGGTTGACGCCAAAGTCCTCCGAGATCGCGGCTGCGGCCTGGGTCAACAACAGCGAATCCATGCCCAGTTCCAGGAACGAGGTCGATGGGTCCTCGATGTCGATGCCCGACAGCTCCAGAAAATGCCCGTGGAGTGCGTCGGTGATTCGCGTGATCCGGTTGTCTACGGGCATGGGCGCATCCTGGATGGTCGGCATGGAACGGGGAGGCTCCGACGGCATGGGCGTCGCGGCAACGGCGGCAACAGCCGCACCGCGCACCGGCGGTTCAATCCAGTGCCGGCTGCGTTGATAGGGGTAGGTGGGCAGCGCGAGCTTGCGCCGGCCCGAACCGAAGAAGGCCGGCCAGTCGGGATGCACTCCTGCCGCCCAGAGCTTGCCGACCGCCGCGATCATGCCGGCATCGGCCGCCTCATCGCTGGACGCATGCGGCAGACTGGGCACGCAGCGCGGCGGGCGACCATCGATGCGGTGCTGGCGTGCCGATGCCGTCAGGTTCTGACTCGGCCCGCACTCAAGGAACACCCGCTCGGCCCCATCCAGCAGTTGACCAAGCGCCGGCGAGAACAGGACCGGCTGACGGATCTGGTTGGCCCAGTACTGCGGATCGCCTAACTGCTCCGCCGACGCTGGCTGACCGGTGACCGTGGAAATAATCGGAATCGTCGGTGGCTTGAACACGACATCGCGCATGGCGTCGGCAAAGGGGGCGACCACCGCATCCATCATCGGCGAATGGAAGGCATGCGAGGTATGCAGCCGGATCGTCTCCTCGCCGGCCGCATCCAGGGTCTGCGCAAGTTGGTCGATGGCCTCGGTGGGGCCGGACAGAATGCAGAGATTTGGTGCATTGACCGCGGCGACGGCGACATCGCTCGGCAGGCGACCCTCGATGCGCTCGCGGGCCTGGCGCACCGCCAGCATCGATCCACTGGGCTGATCACCCATTAGCCGCGCCCGGTCTGCCAGCACTCGGCAGCTATCCTGCTCACCCATCACACCGGCCAGACAGGCGGCCACGACCTCACCCAGGCTGTGGCCCACCATCGCCTGCGCTTGCACGCCCCAGTGCTGCCACAACCGCGCCGTGGCCATTTGCAGAACGAATAACGCCGGCTGGGCCAACGCGGTTTGCGTCAGGCGGTCGCCTGCCGTTGCATCGTCGCCGAACAGCAAACCGGCCAAATCCAGGCCCAGCGGTTCACGCAGCCAGCCACAGAGGCGGTCAGCCGTCTCGCGAAACACCGGTTCGCCGTGATAGAGCGCGCGGCCCATGCCAGGGTGCTGCGCGCCCTGCCCCGAGAACATGAACACGCAGTCCGGGCGCTCCATTGCCTCGGCCCCGGCGCGGTCACTGGCCTGCCGCAACGCAGTGATTGCCTCGGCGTGGGTGCGTGCGACCACCGACGTGCGCAGGCGCATCTGCCGCCGCCCGACTGCCAGGGTCCAGGCGACATCGGCCAGGTCGGCATCCGGTCGGGACTCCAGCCAGTCGGCCAGATCGCGGCAGCGTTGCGCCAGAGCTTGCGGGGCATGCGCCGAGAGCATGAGCAGCTGGATATCGCGCGCGGGCGGGGCGGAGGCCGCGGCCTCCGGCGCCTGCTCGATCACGGCATGGGCGTTGGTGCCCCCCACCCCGAATGACGACAGTCCGGCAAGCCGGGGGCCATCGACCGGCGGCCAGGGCATGTCTTCGCCGACGACACGAAACGGTGTCGACGCAAAGTCGATCCTTGGGTTCGGCGCGTTGTAATGCAGCGTGCGCGGAATGGTGCCGGCCTGCAGCGCCTTGACGACCTTGACCAGCCCCGCAGCACCCGCAGCCGCATCGAGATGGCCGATGTTGGGTTTGACCGAACCGAGCAGACAGCCACCGGTCCGGTCGGTCTTGCGACGGAACGCGCGGGTCAGACCATCAACCTCGATGGGGTCCCCCAGCGGCGTACCGGTGCCGTGGGCCTCGATGTACTGGATGTCGTCGGGATGCACATCGGCCACGGCCTGCGCCATGGCGATCACGTCGGCCTGGCCTTCGGCGCTGGGCGCGCCGAAGCTGGCCTTGTCGCTGCCATCGTTGTTAATGGCGGTGCCACGCACAACGGCCAGGATGGCGTCCCCATCGGCCTCGGCGTCCTCCAGACGCTTGAGCACGAACACGGCCAGACCGCTGGAGAACACCGTCCCGTTGGCGTCGGCATCAAAGGCCCGCAGCACGCCGTCATCCGACAGCATGCCGCCCTCCTGCGCCAGATAGCCGCGTTCCTGCGGCAAAGCGATGGACACCGCCCCGGCCAGCGCCACATCACATTCGAAGGCGAGCAGGCTTTGTACACCCATGTGAACCGCGACTAGGCCGGTCGAACAGGCCGTCTGCACGTTCAGGGCCGGGCCGCGCAGGTTCAGCTTGTAGGCAACGCGAGTGGCCAGATAATCCTTGTCGTTGGCGAAGTAGGTGGATAGCGCATCCACCGCGCGCAGCTTGACCAGGTCCTCGGCGTAGGCGCGATCGCGGACGAGGTTGTTGAGCAGGTACTGCGCCATGTAGCCGCCGCCCGCGAACACGCCAATCGGCGCCTCGCTGCGCTCCGGATCAATACCGGCCTGCTCCAGGGCATCCCAGGCGGATTCGAGAAACAGGCGCTGCTGCGGATCAATGAGCGCGGCATCTCGTGGGGAATAGCCAAAGACCTCGGCGTCGAACTGCTCGATTCCGTCGACAACGCCCCGTGCTGCGACGAAATTGGGCCGCTCGAGCAGAGCATCCAGGTCGGGTTCGGTCGCGCGTAACTGATCTGCGGTGAACCGCGTGATGCTGTCGCGGCCAGCCAAGAGGTTGTCCCAGAACGCGTCTGCGGAATCCGCACCGGGAAAACGACCGGCCATACCCACAATCGCGATGCGCTGAGCCTGATCACTCATGGTCTACGTCGTCTCCCCTGAAATGCTGCCCGCCGGCGCGAGGCGCGGTCGTCTGTGGTCTGCGCTTGCGCAGCCGACGATGCCGGCTGCTGGCGGATATGGTCGGCGAGTCGCGAGATGGTCGGCAAGCGGAACACATCGGCGACGCTCACCGATCCGCCTTCGCGGCGTGCCAACGCGTCCAGCGGCGCCAGCATTTCCATGACACGCAGGGAATCACCACCAAGGTCAAAAAAGCTGTCCTGTGCGGCGAACTGGTCATGCCCCAGCGCGTCCCGCCAGATCGCGCCGATCTCGGCCTCCAGACCGCTCAGGCTCGCGCCCGGCAGTGCTTGCGCGGTGGCCGGCGGCGGCAGCGCCTTCCGATCCACCTTGCCATTGGGCGTCAGCGGGAATGCTTCCAGGGGAATCACCGTCGCGGGCACCATCTGCGGCGGCAGGTGTTCGGCGACCCAGTCGCGCAACCGGTCCGCGGGAGCCTGTCCACTCACCACATAGGCCACCAGCATCGGCAGGCCCGCCTGTTCACGCACGACCACCACCGCCTGTTCCACCTGCGGATGCGCCACCAGACAGGCTTCGATCTCGCCGGGCTCGACCCGGTAGCCGCGAATCTTGATCTGGAAATCCAGACGTCCGAAACATTGCAGCCGGCCGTCGTCACGCCAGCAAGCCAGATCACCGGTGCGATAAACGCGCTCCCCCTGCAAATCGACAAACCGCTCGGCCGTGCGCTCGGGCTGATCGAAGTAACCATTGGTGACCCCTGCGCCACCAATGCAGAGTTCGCCGATCACCCCGGGCGGCAGCGGCCGATTCGCCGCGTCGACCACGTGACAGCGCGTATTGGCAATGGGTGCGCCGATGCTGATCTGCTCTGCGGCCACCTCATCGCAGGTCGACCACACCGTGGTCTCTGTGGGGCCGTACATGTTCCAGAGCGACAGCGCGGGATGCAGGGCGCGCAACCGGCCGGCCAGATCGGCATCCAGGGCCTCTCCGCCGACGAGTGCCCGGAAGGCTCCGGACGGTCGCCACGCCGCGACCAGCAGCAGACGATAGGTCGTCGGCGTGGCCTGCAGAACGTTGACGTCAGACTGGTCGATCAACGCAGCCAGCCGATGACCATCCAGCACATCATCCTCGTTCGCGAGCACAACGGTGGCCCCGGTCACGAGCGGCAGGAATAGCTCCAGCACGGCAATGTCAAAGGACATGGTGGTCACGGCAAGCAGGCGATCCCCGGCCGCTAGGCCCGGACGTTGCTGCATGCTGGCCAGAAAATTCAGCACATTGCGCTGGGTGACTTCGATCCCTTTCGGTCGCCCAGTCGATCCCGAGGTGAAGATCACGTAGGCCGCAGCGTCCGCCGACGTTTGAACCGCCGCTTCGTTCGCAGGCACCCCGTCCATGCGATCCAGCAAAACGCGGGGAGCATCGAAGCTGGGAAGCAGCGAAGCCACGGCCGATTCGGTGACGATGGCGGCCACCGCGCCGTCTTCCCACATCTGCAACAGCCGGTCGCTCGGGTACCGTGGATCACAGGGCACATAAGCCGCGCCGATGCGCCAGATCGCCAGCAAGCCGACCACCATGGATTCACTGCGCCGGGTTGCGAGCGCGATTCGCTGGTCGCCGCCCAGACCGGCCGCCTGCAACGCGCTGGCCGCATCGTTAACCGCCGCGTCCAGCGCCCGATAACTCAGACTCGTCTCCCCGCAGCGTATGGCGATTTGCTCGGGCACTTGCTCGGCCGTGGCGCGAAACCAGGCATCAACACCGGGCCAGTGCGGTACAGCCGCCACCGTGTTGTTCGCGGCGGCTAGCGACGCGGTGTCCTCGGGGGTCCACCAGGCCAGATCAGCAACGGGCTGCTCCGGTCGCTGGGCAATGTCGTCGAGCAGCCGCTCGTAGCGGTTCAGCAGGCGCTCGGCAGTGGCCGCATTGAACTGCGGCTGCTCGACCAGCGCCGTCAGCACCAGACGCTGACCGGGCTCGACCAGGATGTGGAGCGGGAATCCGATATCGCTTCGAAAACCCGGCTCGGTCACGGGCAACCCGGACCAGCGCGAGGAAGTCACTTCCAGCACGCTGGTGAACATGGCGTCGTGAGACAGCCCCGCCGCTCGCCAAACGCCGGCGAGACCGATATGACGCTCAGCGACATCCTCGGCCAGGGCGGGCCCCACCTGCTCGACCAATGAGGTAAACGGTGCGTCGTCATCCACCGTGACACGAAAGGGCAGCAAATCGGACAACATGCCGATCCCATGCACGCCGGTTCGGTGCTCGGGCGCGCGACCGACATGACCGAACACCACATCGCCCGTGCCGCCGTGACGGCAAAGCATCACCGCCCAGGCCGCGTGCAACACCGCGTCCAACTCAGCGCCCCAGCGCGCGGTCAACGCCGAGCGGGTCGCCTCAGACAGGACCCGCTGCTGGCGCAACACCCCATTGGCCGCGCCCGGTTCCGACCACGGCAATCGTGGCGCCGCCTCCAGCTGCTGCAGACGCCTCGCCCAGTATTCGGCCTCCGTGCCCTTGGGCTCGGCGAACGGAGCCTCTGCCCAGTCAGCCGGCGTGTTCAAACCCTGCTCGGCAAGCTCCCATACCCGCCTGAGCACGGTGGCCATGCTGTCGGGGTCGAGGAGAATTTGATGGCAGGTCCACACCAACAGGTAACGGTCTTCATGCTGAACAGCGCAGAGATCCAGGCGCATGCACGGTCCGGCCGCGATATCCAGCGGCTGGCAGCGTAGCTCTTCAGCCCAGCGCTCGATCGCCTGCTCGGCCAGCGCGTCGTGTTCGAACCATGGCAAGCCAGCGTCGTTCAGCGCCTGGCGCTGCGGTGTCGGAACCCAGTCGTAGCGCGAGCGCAGCAACGCGGTGTCGGCCCAGACGCGCGCCCAGCCGGTGCGCACCGCTGATACCGCAGCCGCGGGCACAGCCATCACCACCTGCTGCTGATCGATACCCAACCGATTGGGCGCCGCCGCGCGTGACAGTAAACCGAGCTGGGTGGGGCTTAGGCTAGGCAATGGACGGTGAACAAGGACTGAACAGCGATGAGATACTACCTTGCGACTAGCAACCGCATCCGGACCGTCACAGCACCAGCAATGAGGCCAGGCCCAGGAACAGGCCGAGACTCACGACATCCGTGGCGGTGGTCAGAAAAATGCTCGATGCCGTGGCCGGATCGGCGCCCAATTTTTTCAGCGTTAACGGGACGGCCACTCCGACGACACCGCTCAGCAGGCAGCTACCGATCATAGCCAGCACCACGACCACGGCCAACATCCAGGCGCCGGGGGTGTCGGTGACCGTGGCGTAAATCCACATCCCGACAGCGGCCGAGAACCCGGTGAGACAACCGTTGACCAGCCCTAGAATCGACTCCTTGCGCAGCAGCCCGGCGACGGCGCTTCGGGGCACGTCGTCCAGCGCCAGACCGCGCAATGTCACGGCCATCGCCTGGCAACCGGTGTTGCCAGCCTGACCGGCCAGCACGGGCAAAAATGCGGCCAGAATCACGATGCGCTCCAGCGTGCCCTCGAACAACCCGACCACGGCGGCCGCCGCAAAGGCGGTGACGAGGTTCACCTGCAACCAGGGGTGGCGCATCTTGAGCGATCGCGCCCAAGGCGTGCTGACCTGCTCGTCCTGATCCACCCCGACCATGAGGCCGGACTGGGCGGTGAGTTCGAAGCTGTGATCTTCGAATAGGGCGTGGCCGGGCACCACGCCGAGAAAATGTCCGTCCTCCTGGCAGACCGGATAAACCGGGTAGTGGCGATGCACCATCGCGCGCATCGCGGCCTCGACGCTGGTTTCCGGCGTCAAAAAGAACGGCTCCGGCAGCATGACGTCGGAAACGGCCGCCTGGCTATCGGCCAACAGCAAATCGCGCATCGTCACCACGCCGACGAGGCGCTGATCCTCGACCACGTAAACGTAGGTCACCAGAGCAGTCCGGCTGGCATCGCGCACGCGCTCGGTCACATCAACGACACGGGCATCCGGGGCAACCACCAAGGGCGCGGGTTCGGTCAGCGCACCAACCGTATGCCGATCCGAGGTCACCAGCGCTGGCGGGGCATCGCCAACGGTGGCCGGCAGCAAGGCCGACAGCGCCGCGCGCTCCGCCGGCGCCATGGTCGCGAGAATGCGTGATCGCGATGCCTGTGGCAGTTGTGCCAGCGCCGCGGCCGCCGTGGTGGCATCCACCTTTTGCAGCAAGCGCGCTGCATCCTGGGGGGCACGGTGGCGAACGGTCTTCACCAGTCGCACTGCGACCGTGGAGGCAGCATCAAGTGGGGAATCGGTATCTGTTGGCATCGGTCGACCCAGGTGGACAGGCCCGGGCACGGCAAGCTTCCCGTGCAGGCTGGCACAGCATAGGGTGCCGCCCAGATTTCGCCAACGGGCGCCTGCCTGCTTCTGTCAGAGGCCTGGCGCAGTCAGAAACACCGGGTTGCCGATCACCGTGATCACCCCGGGGCTGGCAACCTGCAGGCGTACTGCCGTGCCGAGCGGCCCGGAGCTGTCCGAGCGGCTGACATCCCAGGTATCGACCTGCGGATCGCTGGTGATCGGCATGACGCGAGCGATGACGCCATCCCGATAATAGGTCAGCGTCTGGCCGCTGCCGCCGATGACGGTGGTCGTGATCGTCGCGGTGTCGGCCGCGACCGAGTCTCCATAGATGCCCGACTGTCCATCCGCGGTGGCGATTTGCAGGGTCACGTCTGGCGAACCGGCTGCGCCCAGGGTTTTCACGTAGGCGTGACCGGCACGGATCGCCGAGGCCAGCGCCGGGCGCGAAAGCGCCTGCGCATAAACCACCGTGGCCGAGCTGCCATACCCCTTGCGTTCGCGGTCTTCCGGGGCATCGACACCCTTGGAATCCGAGCCTGATACCGCCGTGGGGAATGCGCCCTGCGCAATCACGTCGTCCCACAGTTGCAGCGCCGACAGCGTGAACGGGTTCTGGATTTCCAGCGGAATCGGCAGCCCCACCTCGCTGCCCGAAACCTTTGCCGGACCGTTTTGCACCTCGATCGTATCGACCAGCGACCAGTCGATATCTTCTTCGAGTTGGAACGCACAGCCCCGGCAGAAATTCTCGAACAAGGCGCCTTCGAAAGTGGTTGGGTGGTTGACGCCAAACAACGCCCCGGCCTCCACGCTCGCCTGCTGCACGGCCCCCAGGGTCACGTCCTCGAATCCGTGGCGATACTCGATCACATCCGGCGTCTCGCCGAAGCTGTTGGCATGCCCAAAGTAGGTGATGATTTCTCGGCCTGGCCAGATCAGTAGATCCGGATTCGCCCGCTGCACCGGCCCCAGTTGCGCCCAGTGCTGACCGGTGACGTACTCGGTGACCATCAGAAAATCGAGATCGGCGGCCCGTGCCTGCTCGATGAAACCGCCCCAATCCGGTGCATTCGGGTTCGAGTGGTATCCGTGCATGTGAAAGTCGCCGTGATACCAGCCCGGGGAGGCGTCGGCGACATGCGTTGGATCAACCGGATCGGCGGCGGGCGATTCGCCAACCACATCGGCAAGACACTCGATCTGCACCGTCCAGCTCGCGCCGGATGGCCCGACGGCGGCGATGCCGAGTTCCACCGACCAGACACCGGGCTCGATCGTCCCTGGCCGGTAGCCGCGATCGGCGGAAGCTGCGGTGATGAACACCGGCCCGCGATCCTGGTCCAGCCGCCCCTGCCGGCTGCCGGACCAGCCCCGGAAACCTTCGGGATTGCGGTAGCCGTGGTGGTCCCACACGCCCAGGTCCAGGGTCGTCGCCGTCAGCGGCGTGCTGGGCAAGGCGCCGTTGTCGCTCCAGCCGTAAGCCACCTCGATCCGCCCGGTGCCCGCGGCGACAAAGAACGGCAAGATCTCGTAGGTCTTGGCGTCGGCGGACGTCACCTCGCCGATCATCTCGATTACGGGCTCGCCGGGCGCGCACTGCGCGACGCCATCCGGCGGCTCGACCGGCGTGCCGCCCCTGCTCTCATCCGGCGCCTGACTCGTTCCGCAGGCCGACACCATCGCGAGCAACCAGCCAATCAAAGCCCAACGAATGGGCCAGGTGGGCGACGGCGATGAGAGAGGGAAACGCATGAATCGACGACCGGTAATCAATTGCTGAAAAAGCGGAGTCTACAAGCCCGCAATCCCGGCTACAGTAGCGGCCTCGTCTGACATCAGGGTGACAATCGTGCGGTGCAATGGGATCTGGATCGGGCTGACCTGGCTTGCCGCACTGGCCGGCTGCGCAACCACGCCGCCCGGCCTGCCGCCGACCAACATCGACGAGCTGCTCGCAGTCGACCGTGATTTTTCCGAGACGTCGCGCCAGCACGGCTTCGCCGGCGCGCTGGACGCCTACCTCGTGGCGGATGCCGTGCGCCTGCCCCAAGACGCACCGCCGGTGTTCGGCCGACCCAACATTGTCGCCGCCATGCAGGCGTCGTCGAAACAGTTCACCGTGACCTGGGAACCTGAATCGGGTCAGGTGGCCGACTCGGGCGATCTGGGCTGGACCTGGGGCCGCTACCTCGCGGTCAAGCGCTCCAACGGCGAACCGGTATCGCGCGGCAAGTACCTCAATGTCTGGGAGCGCCAGCCCGACGGTTCGTGGCGCGTGAAGATCGATGCCGGCAGCCAGACCCCCATGCCGCAGTGACCCCCATGCGCTCCGTCGCGCATGACCGCGTTGGCATGCATTTGGTATGGTGAAAGCATTCGCGGGCGCCCGGCGGCCGCACTCCCTGTTTAGCAGACCTCGCGCCTGATCCACGCCGACAGAAGCGTATGAATAGGCCAGCGAGCCTCTCCGGAGAACGAATCCATGCTCAACCGTAACCCGCGAACACTTGGCGCGGTCGCCGCCTCTATTGCCATTGCCCTGCTAGCCGGATGCGGCGGTGGTGGACAGCCGCAAACCAACGCGGACGGCACCCCATTGAAGGTCTACCGGCATTCGATGGATGGTGCTCCGGTCAATCTCGACCCCGTGCAATCCGCGGTGGTCTATTCCAACTTTGTCGTACTCAACGCCTACGACACGCTCTACAGCTACAAGTACCTGGCGCGTCCCTACGAGCTGAAACCGAATCTGGCCAAGGGGATGCCGGAAGTGTCCGAGGACGGTCTGACCTACACCATCCACCTGAAAGAAGGCTCCGGTTTCATTGATGACCCCGCGTTTCCCGACGGCAAGGGGCGCGAAGTCGTCGCGCAGGATTTCGTCTATTCCATCAAACGCCATTTCGACCCCAAGAACCGCTCGCAGGGGGCCTGGCTCTGGCAAGGCCGCATCGTCGGTCTGGACCAGTGGAAAGACGATGGCGCGGACTACAGCCAGGACGTCGAAGGGCTGAAGGCGTTGGATGATCACAGCATCCAGATCAAGCTGGTCAAACCCTATCCGCAGCTGACTTACACCCTGGCGATGGGCTTCTCGGGCATCGTCGCGCAGGAAGCCGTCGAAAAATATGGTCGCGAACTGTCGATCCACCCGGTCGGCTCCGGCCCTTACAAGGTCGAGCGTTTCTCCACAGCGAAAGCGGTGCTGGTTCCCAATCCCAACTTCCGGCAGGAACCGGTGGATCTGGCCGCCGAGGGCTTCGATCCCGCCGTGCATGGCGACTACGGGCTGGATGCCATTGATGGCAAGGCGCCACCTTTCGTCGATCGCCTGGAAATCGATTTCATCACCGAAACCGCTTCGCGTTGGGCGTCGTTCACGTCTGACAAGGAAGTGCAGTTCACCTCGGTGCCGGTGGAGCAGATCGATTCGGTGCTGGGCTCCAAGCAGCCCGTCACCGTCAGCGATGCCTGGGCCAAGCGCTACCACTGGAAGAGCGGTGTTGAAGCCGGTTTCATCTACACCTACTTCAACATGGACAAGCCGTACTTCGGCTACAACGACGACCCCGCCATCGAGGCCAAGAACAAGGCGCTGCGTTGCGCCATGCGCGATGCTTTCTCGTGGGCCGAACGCAACGAGCGGTTCTACTCGGGGATTGGCACGGTGTTTCCGGGGATTATCGCGCCGGTGGTGCCGGAGTTTGATCCATCGCTGTCTGAGGCCTCGGTGACCCAGCACATGGAAAAAGCCAAACAGCAGCTACGCGACGCTGGCTGGACACCGGAAACCCTGCCGGAACTGACCTACGGCTATTCATCCGCCGTGTTCTACCGCCAGGTGTTCGAGCAGTTTCGCGGCTTCATGAACCAGCTCGGCTTCCCGCTGGCGAAGATCCAGGGCCGCACCTTCGCGACCTTCGGCGATTTCAACAAGGCCATCAAGACCAGTCAGCTCGATATCGGCGGGCTCGGCTGGGGGCTGGACTACCCCGATGCCGAAAACACCCTGCAACTGTTCTACGGCCCGAACCGCACACCGGGCTCGAACAACCCGAACTACGCGAACCCTGAATTCGACGCGCTGTTTGAACAGGCATCAACGATGCAGCCTGGCCCGGAGCGCACCGAGTTGTATCGCAAGATGAACGAAATGGTCATCGATGACTGTGTCGCCATCACCGGGATGTCTCGCAACAAGGTCTATCTCTGGCACAAGAATGTGGTCGGGGTGCCGGACCGCGAGATTCTCGGCGGATTCTGGTTGAAGTACGTGGATGTAAAGACCGGAGGCAGTGAGGAGTAAGGCCGAGGTCTCAGGCGCGCGCCCTATGATCGAGGGTCAGGCTGCCACTCGGAGGAGTGACCTCTCCTCATCCCTACCCCCTTACCGTTAACCAACGTCCATGGATACCCTTCAATACGCCTTGCGCAAGCTGGTCACCGGCATTCCGCTGGTGCTCGGCGTCACCTTCATCAGCTTCGTGCTGATGGTCTACTTCGGCCCGGACAAGACCTACGAACTGATTGGCAAGAACGCCACGCCCGAGCAAATCGCCGAGATTCGCTCGCAGCTGGGCTACGACGAGCCGTTCTTCGTTCGTTATGCCGACTACCTGCGGCAGCTGGTCACGCTGGAATTCGGCTACTCCGATTCCACCGGTGAACGAGTCTCGCGAATCCTGACCCGAACCATCCCGGTGTCGCTGGCACTGACGCTGCCAGGATTCGTGCTCGGAAACGTTCTGGCGGTAGTGCTGGCGCTCGTCGCCGGCTTTTACCGCGGCGGCCTGATCGACCGCGCCATCATGGCGGGCGCCGTGGTCGGCATGTCGATCAGTTTCCTGATCATCATCATCGGCTTCCAGGTGCTGCTGTCGTCCAGCTATGGCATCAATTATTTCCCGGTTCGCGGCTGGGAGGTCTACAGCCTTGCCGACTACCTCTACTACGTGACGGTGCCGACACTGGCGATTGTGTTCGTGTCGCTGGGCTATAACACCCGTTTCTACCGGGCGGTGATCGTCGAGGAAATGAATCGCGACCACGTCCGCACGGCGCGCGCCTTCGGCACGCCCCCGATCAAACTGCTGTTTCGTAATGTGCTGCGTAACGCGGCGATTCCGATCATCACGCGCATCATGTTCTCGATACCGCTGGTGGTGATTTCCGGCAGCCTGCTAATCGAAAGCTATTTCGGCATTCCCGGCGTCGGCAAGGTGACGTATGACGCCATCACCACGGGTGACCAGCCGATCCTCAAGGCGGTCGTCGGCGCGACGGCCGTGCTCTTTGTTCTGACCTTGATCGCCACCGATGTGATGTACAAGGTGATTGATCCGCGAGTATCCCTGAAGTGACCACGACAACGGCAGAGACAGCGCCCGCGCCGCGCAAGCAGGGCGAATCCCTATGGAGCAAGGCCGCCCGCAAGCTCCTGCGTGACCGCTGGGGCATGACCTCGCTGGTCATCGTGCTGGTCTATCTCGGCATTGCGCTGGGCGTCTGGGCCGGGCTATGGGGCCAGGACTGGAACACGCTAACCCCGACGATCAATGCCGAAGCCTCTGCGGAGCACTGGTTCGGCACCAACCGCAACGGACAGGACATCTTCGAGCGGTCGATCTTCTCGACCAAGACCGCATTCGAGATCGGCCTGGTCGTGGCGGTGTTGTCGACCGTTCTCGGCGCGATCATGGGGGCTATTTCCGGATTCTTCGCTGGGCGCTGGCCGGACGAGATCATCCTGTGGCTCAAGGGCGTGCTGGATTCGATCCCGTTCTACCTGTTCGTGGCGGCGGTGGCCTTCGCGCTACAGGGTTATGCCTTTTCGATGCACGTGGCCATGGTGGCAACATTCTGGACCACGACCGCACGCCTGGTCCGGGCCGAGGTGATCCGGCTCAAGGGTTTCGAGTTCGTTGAAGCGGCCCATGCGCTGGGCGTTCCGGAATGGCAGATCATTTCGCGCCATATCATCCCGAACACCACACATATTCTGCTCGTGCAGGCGACGATCACCTTCGTCTCGGCGATCAAGAGTGAGGTGATCCTGTCGTTCCTGGGTCTGGGCGTGAAGAACGGCGTGTCCTGGGGCCTGATGATTTCGGAATCCACGAATGAAGTCACCACCGGGTTCTTCAACAATTTCCTCGCCGCCTCCGTCTTTCTGTTTGTGCTGGTGATGGCCTTCAACATGTTCTCCGACGCGTTGCAGGACGCGTTCGACCCGAAGAAAACCTGATGCCTTTGCTAGAAGTCGACAATCTACAGGTCGAATTTTCGACCGAACGCGGCGTGGCTCGCGCCATTGATGGCGTGTCCTTCAACGTCAATGAAGGCGAGACATTGGGCATCGTGGGCGAATCGGGTTGCGGCAAATCCGTGACCTCGCTGTCGGTGATGGGTTTGATCCCGCGACCGCCGGGCCGAATCGTCGGCGGCGAGATTCGCTTCGCCGGCCAGGACCTCACGCAGCTCTCCGACAAGGCGTATCGAAAGCTGCGCGGCCGCGACATGTCGATGATCTTCCAGGAACCGATGACGGCCCTGAATCCGGTGTTCACCATCGGCAACCAGATCAGTGATGTGCTGCGCCGCCACAAGGGGCTGTCACGCAAGCAGGCCCGCACCCGCGGCATCGAAATGCTGGCCGAGGTCGGCATCCCCGCCCCGGACAAGCGCATCGACGAATACCCGCACCAGCTCTCCGGCGGCATGCGCCAGCGCGTCATGATTGCCATGGCGCTGTCCTGCGACCCCAAACTGCTGATCGCCGACGAGCCGACCACCGCGCTGGATGTCACCATTCAGGCGCAGGTCCTGGAGCTCATCAAGAATCTGGCCGCCGATCATGGCACTGCGGTCATCCTGATCACCCACGATCTCGGCGTGGTCGCCGAGACCTGCGATCGCGCTGCCGTCATGTACTGCGGACGGATCATCGAACAGGGACCGGTGGATGCGCTGTTCGAGCAACCTCGCCACCCCTATACAGCCGGCCTGCTGGCGTCCGTGCCGCGGATTCGCCCCGATCGCCTGCCGCGTTTGCCGACGATTCCCGGCATCGTGCCCGACCTGCTGGACCTGCCGGACGGCTGCCGCTTTCGGGACCGCTGCGGGCAGGCGCTGGAACGCTGCGGGCAGTTCGATCCCGATCTGTCGGCCGAAGGCGATGCCCGCACCGAGGCGGCCTGCTTCAACCCCAACCCGGTCACCCAGACATGAGCGCGCCCTTGCTACGCGTCCGCAATCTGACCAAGCATTTCCCAGTCAAGGGCGGTCTGCTGCGACGCACCGTCGCCCAGGTGAAGGCCGTGGATGGCGTGTCCTTCGACATCGCCCGTGGCCAGACCCTGGGCCTGGTCGGCGAATCCGGCTGCGGCAAGTCGACGTTGGGCCGTGCAATCCTGCGCCTGCACGAACCCACCGCTGGCGAAGTGCACCTGGAAGACACCGACGTGATCGCCGCCGGCCGCTCCGAGCTCAAGCGCCTGCGCCGGAACATGCAGATCATCTTCCAGGACCCCTACGCCTCGCTATCGCCCCGTCGAACGGTATTCGAGACCCTGCGCGAGCCGCTGGATGTGCATGGCATCGGCACCAAGACCGAACGCCGGAAGAAGGTCGAGGAGCTGCTCGAAGTCGTGGGTCTGCGGCGGGCGGTGCTGCATCGCTACCCGCACGAATTCTCGGGCGGCCAGCGCCAGCGCGTCGGCATTGCCCGCGCCTTGGCGCTGAATCCGAAGTTCATCGTCGCCGACGAGGCCGTATCCGCGCTGGATGTCTCGGTGCAGTCCCAGGTGCTGAACCTGATCGACGATCTGCAATCGGAGTTCGGGATCAGCTTCCTGTTCATCTCCCATGATCTGGCCGTGGTACAGCACATCAGCCATCAGGTCGGCGTGATGTATCTGGGGCAACTCGTTGAGACCGCCGGCGCCGCCGACCTGTACGCCGATCCCAAGCACCCCTACACCCAGGCATTGATGTCAGCCATCCCGGTGCCGGACCCGGCATCCGGTTCCGAGCGCATCGTGCTGTCGGGTGATGTGCCGTCCCCGATGAACCCGCCATCCGGCTGTCCATTTCACACCCGCTGCCCCGCGGCGATGCCGCAATGCGCGTCCATCGAACCGAAAATGCAGAACCTTGGCAGCGAGGACAAACCGCATTGGGTGTCGTGCCATCTGTACGGCGACCCCGCAACTGACTAATTCATCAAATCGCCATCTGTGATCCCTAGGCTGAGGCTGGGGATTCACTCGGGACCACGGAATGGCCAGCACCGGCGACTCGGAAGCGATCACGCTTCTGTGGCAACTCAAGCGCGCATGCGATGCGTCGTCAGACAAGAGCTTGCCGTACATACATTTCAGCGCGCTGCTGGGCAACCAGAATTATCGCGACAGCACGCTGACGGCCGCCTCGAACTCAACCGACCAGGCAGTCGCGGAACTTGCCCAGCGCGTATTGACGCTGGCGCCGACCGGTAGCTTGCTAAGGCAGGTCGACACCGGCATGAAGCATGTCGAGTTCGACCAGACCACCGAATTCGAAGCCAGCGTTCACCGCGCGAAGACACATCGCTCGCGCCGCGCAATCCTGGCCGGCATCGGGATCCTCGCCGGCATCGCCATACTGGTCACACTGTTCATCACCCGGCTGGACAACGGCCCCAGCGTCGACCATATCGACGGCAATATCGAGGTCAGCACGACCTGGAAGGCGGGCAAGCGCATTGTGCTGAACCAGGTCGTGTTCATCGAGCCGGGCGTCAAGCTGACCATCGAACCGGGCGTGACCGTGCTCGGCCAACCGGGGTCTGCCCTGCTGGTCGCCAATGGCGCGGAGTTTCACGCCCGGGGTCGGCCCGATGCACCGATCGTCTTCACCAGCGCGCAGCCCATTGGGTCGCGCCAGGCGGGCGACTGGGGCGGTTTGGTCCTGCTGGGCGATGCACCCACCAATATCGGCCTGGGCCGCATCGAGGGCGTGCCGGAGACCGAACCACTGGGCAGTTACGGCGGCAAGAACACCGAAGGCTCCTGTGGCGTGATGGAATACGTCCGCGTGGAGTTCGCTGGCTTCGAAATCTCGGCGAACAACGAGCTCAACGGCCTGACGCTGGCGGGCTGCGGCGAGGGCACGATCGTGCGCCATGTGCAGGTGCACAGCCCGCTGGATGATGGCATCGAGATGTTCGGCGGCACGGCGAACCTACGCAATCTGCTGATCACCCGGCCCGGCGATGACGCCTTCGACTGGGACCTGGGCTGGACCGGCAATGTGCAGTCGCTGGTGGTGCAAATGGGCCGCGATGTGGGCGACAACGCCTTCGAGGGTGACAACAACGGCCCCGACCCGGATGCCCAGCCCCGTTCCGCGCCAACGTTCATGAACGTCACCCTGGTCGCCGACCCGAACGCCTCGCGCGCGCAGCGTGCGATGACCTTGCGCGAAGGCACGGCAGGCATCTTCCGAAACCTGATCATCGCCGGGTTCAAGGACGAAGCCATCTCGATTCGCGACCGCTCGCAGGAACTCGTCGAATCGGGCGCCCTGTCGCTCAGTCACACGCTGTTCGTCACGGATCGCAGCAGTCGGCGGTTTGATCGCGAAGACCCGGCCGCCTTCGACCTGGCCAGCTGGTTGCAGCAATCGGACCACCAGAATCAGTTCGTCGTCGACCCGGCCTATTTGTCCGGCGCACTGGACCCGATCGCCCCGCGGTTTGCCCCGGATGTCGGCCCCGCCCTGGCCGCTGTCGCATCGATCCCAAGGGGGGAGTTCTGGAATGGAGGAGCGCGCCATCGTGGTGCGCTGCGCCCCGGGTCGGCAGAAAGCTGGATGAGTGGCTGGACGGCATTTCCGCCGAACTGATCAGACGTCGCGCCAGCGAAAACTCCAGGCACCGAAGCAGAGAAAACCGACCCCGATCAGCAGCAGAATGACCAGATGGTCGGCCACCTGCATCAGGCTGGCACCATCCAGCATGACGGCACGTGCGGCATCCAGAAGATGCGTAAGCGGCAGGCACTGGGCCGCCCACACCACGGCCGCCGGCGCGCCCTCGATCGAAAACCACACGCCGGACACCATCATCATCGGCCAGGTCACCAGGTTGAGCAGGCCATTGGCCAGCTCCTCGCTGGTCGTCCGCGCGGCGACAGCCACACCCATGGCGATCATCGCGACCGCACCGGCCAGCGCCACGGCCAACAGTGTCAGGTGACTGCCGAGCACCGGAAAGCCGATCAGCCATTCAGTGGCAGCAAACACGGCGCAGGTGACGACCATGATCACCAGCAGGCGTGAGCATATCTGCGCGATGAGGAACTCCGCAGGGCTGATCGGGGTTGCGCTCAACCGCTTGAGGTAACCGGCCTTGCGGTATCTGACAATGACGTAACCCACGCCGAACAGGCAGGAGAACATCATGTTCATGCCGAGAATGCCCGGCACCAGCCAATCCACGTAACGGGTCTGCTCTCCGGTGACCACGGCCCGCTCCAGCGCCACACCTGGTAGCCCGGCGATCATTCGCTCTAGCGAATAGCCCTTGGGAGACGTGGAATTAATCCAGTAGCGGCGCTGCTCGAAATCGACCAGCAAGTCCAGCCGATGGCGCTCCACCAGCCGCACGGCGCGGTCGTGATCGAACTCCGGCACGAACTGGGTGAAACGCAGATTCATCAGCGGCTCGGCGTCGCCGGTTGGCAGCTCTGCCGACTCGGCGGCCATCATCACGCCCACCTTGTAGAGCGGTTGGTTGTCGCCGGAGAAGATGGTCGCCAGACCCAGCACGAGCAGTAGCGGCAAGAGGATGTTCCAGCCCAGGGCGGAACGATCGCGAATGAACTCGATGTTCCGCGCCTTGGTGATGGCAAGAATGCGACGAAGCCTCATGCCCGTAGCGCCTCACCGGTCAGTTCGATGAACAGGTCTTCCAGCGTGTGCTCCCGAATCTGCAAGTGCTGCAGGCCCACACCCTGAACCCGCAACGCATCCAGCGCAGCTTCCAGATCGTCCACCACCTGCTCCGCTCGATCCTGATGCACACGCCAGTTCCCCAGATCGATGGAGGCTCGCTGCAGATCCGCGAGCGGCAGGCTCAGCACGGCGCCGGCGAAATGGCGGCGCAGCAACTCGCGCGGCGTGCCGTCGGCGATAATCTGTCCATGATCCATGATCGCGATGCGGTCACAGAGCCGGTAGGCCTCTTCCATGTAATGCGTGGTCAGCACCACCGTGCGGCCGTCGGCCTTGATCGATTCCACCAGCGACCAGAAGTTGCGCCGTGCCTGCGGATCGAGCCCGGTGGTCGGCTCATCCAGAAAGATGACGGCCGGGTCATGGACCAGCGCGATACCCAGCAGCAGCCGCTGGCGTTGCCCGCCGGAGAGCTTTCGGGCATCGCGCCCCGCCAGCTCGCCCAGCGCACACCGCTCCATGATCTCGGCAATCGGCCTGGCCCGCGGATAAAGGCGGGCGAACAACTCCAGATGTTCGCGAACCGTCAGGAAGTCCTGCAGTGCGGTGTGCTGAAATTGAATGCCGGCCTCGCGCCGGAACCGGTCACCCAGTGGCTCACCCAAGTACAAAATCGTGCCTGACGATGGTCGAAGAATCCCTTCCAGAAGTTCGATGGTGGTGGTCTTGCCCGCACCGTTCGGACCCAGCAAACCGAAACATTCGCCGACACGGATGTTCAGACTCAGACCTCGTACGGCCTCGACGGCACCAAAGTGCTTGCGCAGATCACTGACCGACAAGGCCACCCGTTCGTTATTCATCGTTTTGGTGCCATCGACGGAAGACAATGCATAGAGAAGGATGGCGGGACATTTGCTGTGGCTTTCCCTAGACTACGATCTGCGGCTGGTCTGCAAATGGATTGCATTCACCCGAGGGAGTTCTTCCGGATGATTACTCGTTTATGCCGATACGTCGGCACCTGCGCCCTGGCTGCTTCGTTGGCCGCCCCTTTCAGTGCCAACGCGCAGGAGTATGACATCGGTTTCGATGATCGATACTTCCTGTCCGGCAGTGCTGGATTCCTGGTCACCGACAGCGAAGACCAGGACAACGGCCCCGCCGGCATGGTGACCTTCGGCAAGTTCATCGGCCATCGCATGGCCGTTGAAGGTTTCGTCAGCGGCGGCTCGGTCGATGTCTCGAACATCAACTCCGAGTACGAACGCATCGTCGGTGGCGGCAACTTCATGCTGCTGCTCAACGATAGCCGCCGGGCACGTTTCTACGGTTTGCTCGGCGCCGGCCTGCACAACGTCAACTTTCTGGATGAAGAAGTCAGCGGGCTGTCGTACAACGGCGGACTCGGGGCCCTGTTCCGGCTGAACAATAACCTCGATCTGCGCGTGGAAGGCCAGTACCTGGTCGATCACATCGATGAAGAAGGCGTGCTCGTCGAGGACGATTTCTACAACTATCAGGCCACGATCGGCCTGATGTATCGCATCGGCACCTGGCCGCCCCCGCCCCCTGACGCCGACGGCGACGGTGTGGCGGACCGTTTCGATGCCTGCCCGAACACGCCGCCAGGCGTGCTGGTGGACGAAAAGGGCTGTGCCGTCGATTCGGACGGCGATGGTGTGCCGGACTTCCGTGACAAGTGCCCCGGCACACCGCGCGGCGTGCCCGTGGATGAAGATGGCTGCCCGCTGGATGCCGACGGCGACGGCGTCCCGGATTTCCGTGACAAGTGCCCTGGCACACCTCCGGGCGTTCCGGTTGACCGCAATGGCTGTCCGCTGGACTCGGACGGCGACGGCGTCCCGGATTCGCAGGACAAGTGCCCGAACACGCCCCAGGGTGTGCCGGTCGATCGCTACGGCTGCCCGTTCGACACCGACGGCGATGGCGTACCTGACTACAAGGACAACTGCCCCAATACCGCGCCAGGCGTGGCGGTCGACGAGCGCGGCTGTTCCCTGGATCTGGACGGCGACGGCGTGTTGAATCGCGACGACCTGTGCCCGAACACGCTGCCGGGACTGGAAGTCGACAAGACGGGCTGCCCGATCAAGAACCAGGAACTGGTGCTTGAGGGCGTGCACTTCGAGTTCAACAAGACAGTGTTGCGGCCAGATGCACGCACGATCCTGGATCGGGTCGCCAAGTCGCTGGCCGATCAGGCCGACATCAAGGCCGAGATCGCCGGACACACCGACTCGGTCGGCCCCGCCGCGTACAACCAGAAGCTCTCCGAGGAGCGTGCTGCCTCGGTCCGTAGCTACCTGGTCAGCAAGGGCGTGAACCCGGACAGCCTGATCTCCAGAGGCTACGGCGAGACCCAGCCGGTGGCGAACAACGCCACCGAAGATGGTCAGGCCCGGAACCGACGGGTGGAGCTGCGCCTGGCTGAATAAGCCTTACGCTCTGATAGGTGAGTCAAACGCCCGGTTGGTCTTCCAACCGGGCGTTTTTTTGTGCACCATCTGAGTGAAGGAAGCAGCCATCAACTCGTTAGTGTGGTCCAGTACCGACCCGCCTTGTGTACCTGGCAACGCGCTCTCCTAAAGATCACAGCCCGCCGGGGCGGAGTGGCAGGACAATCACTGTTTCGAATCTTTCTGACGGGGCTTCCGTCCTGGACCTCCAGACTCCCGACGCGGGGTCTGCGAAGATCTTGCTGCTGGGCACCGATCCGGACGTCGGCCAGCTCATCGAACGCGAACTTCGAAACCGCGGTCTCGCCGCGCACGTGGTCCAGGCACGCCTGGACGACGACCTCGTCTCCAGCATCAAGGCTGAGCGGCCGCTGATCTTCGCCATCGATCCCGCACTGGAAATCGACACTCCGGCCTGGTGCCGCACGGCCTGCGCCGCAGACCCGCAACTCACCACGCTGCTTGTCGACGGCGAGGGCACCGGTGGCTCAGTGCAATCGCTGCGTGAACACGACGCGCGAGACTGGTTGCGCCCGGACGACCCCGAGCAAATGACATTCGTCATCGCGCGGGAAATCGCGTTTTCCCGAACACGTCGCTCGCTGGACGAGCGAGAGCGAACGACACGCCTGCTGGAAGCGCAGCAGAAAGCGCTGCTTCGCGACATGGGCGTTGCGATCGCGCTTGTTCAAGACGGCATCGTCATCGAGGCGAATGAACCCTTCGCAAAGCTCGTCGACGACGACCAGCCTCAGCATCTGCCACTGCTCGACTTCATCGAACCTGACCAACAGAGCAGCGTACGCGACGAGCTGGCGAACCTGATCAACGAGCAAAAAACCGCCGTCGACCTGGATTTGCAGTTCGCGACCGCTGCCGGATCCACCCGCCCCCTGCGCGTCGCATTGCGCCGCATCAGCAGAGACGGCGTACCCAGCATCGAGCTGGTCGGCGCACCGCGGCGGGAATCCCGCGAGGAATCTGCGGGTGTCCGTGCGCGGCTTACCGAGGCCGTCGAGCAGGCGCGGCAGGATGGCTCCACTGACACGTTCGGCCTGCTCGACCTGCGCCTGTTGGAACTCGACGATCTGGAAGCCCAGCTTGGCTTCATCGGCTTCGAACAGCTGGTCGATTCGGTCGAGAGTTTTCTCGCCTCCCTGCTCGACCGCGACGAACGGTTATTCCAGGTCGCGCCAGGCCGTCTGCTCGTACTACTTCGACGGGCGGATCCGAAACGCATCCGGACTAGCTGTCAGGGGTGGCTGGACAAGCTTGGCGACGCCGTTTTCCGGACCGAGCATCATCAGCTTCACATTCGTATGGCCGGTGTCGTCTACGCCAATGAGCTGGGTGAAGATGCCGAAACCTGCGTCCGCCGGATTGCGGGCTACCTGAAAGATCACACATTGACGCCCGGCGTCGTGTCGTTGCTGGAATCAGACGATGCCGATCTCAAGCGCAAGAAATCCGAAGACGAGTGGAAAAAGAAGATCCGCTATGGCTTGAAGCACGGCGGTTTCTCCCTGAGCTACATGCCGGTGTTGAAGCTGGACGATGCCGATGAGCAGCAGTACGACGCCCTGCTCCGGCTAACGGCCAAAGACGGCACCGAATACCAGGCCAGGGATTTCATTCAGGTTGCAGAGCAAGCCGGGCTGATCGCCGATCTCGACCGCGCAGTCGTGGATATTGCCATCGAACTGCTCATGGACCGTCAGCGAGAGCAGGCCCCGCCGATGCGTTTATTCGTCAAGCTGTCTGAGCAGACGGTGGCGCAGCACGACGGGTTTCTGCGCTGGCTGCGCGTACGTCTTGTCGGCAAACCTGCGGCGTATCGCCAGCTCGTGTTCAATTTGCAGGAATCCTTTCTGCAAAACCGTCTGGAGCAAGCCATCGCACTCTGCGAGGGCATCCGCCATTTCGGCGCCGGGCTCAGCATCGACTATTTTGGCACCGACGATCGGTCGATCACCCTGCTGGAGGAGCTCTACCCAGATTTCGTCAAGCTCCACGCGTCGTTCACCAAAGCGGCCTCACAGCCAGGTTCCACCCAGAACCAGATGCAATCGCTGATTGCGAAAGCACAGGACGAAGGCGTCGCCGTCATCGCCCAGCGTGTCGAAGATGCCGAATCGATGGCGCTGCTATGGCAGATGGGCGTGGGCTATGTCCAGGGTTTCCACATCAAGGGACCTAGCCCGACGGACCTGGAGTAGTCCGCAAGATTCAGCCGCTTCGGTCGCTTGCGACGAACCGTTGGTCGACACATCGAAAGTTAGCGTGAACAGGAGTGGCACGATGACGTTCAAGCATGTAGCGCTGTTGCCGCTGAGTGGCAGGAATAGTCGTTGACCGCTTGAAATTGCGGTATTTTCTGACGTGGAATCCACCGTGAATTTCCTGTAAACATGATAGTCTTCGCTGAATGACGATTCCCAAGTCTTCGTCAGGGCTTGGGCAACCGGAGAGATTTCCAATGACGTCAGTTTCTCGCTCGTTCCTCGTTCTCTTGGTCGCAGGTACATTCGCCGCTTGCAGCGGTGAAGTACGCAGCCCTGATTTCACGCCGCAGCTGGATCGCATCGTGGTAAATCCGTCGCCGATCGAGATCGCCGAGGATACGACCCGACAATTGACCGCGACCGGCTTTTACACCACTCCGCCCTCGCAGGGTGAGACGTTCTCGCAGTTAGACATCACCGGCGAGGTGAGCTGGACGAGTGCAGACCCTAGCGTCGTGTCTGTCACTTCGACCGGCTTGGTGGGTGGCGAAGCGGTGACCACGTCGGCGATCGACGTCACCGCGGCAATGGATGGCAAGTCCAGCGTGGCACGTGTCACCGTGCTCGCAGGCGTTATCAATTCGTTGACCGTTTACAACAACGGCAACTGCAGTGGCATCACCGGCCGTGCAGACATCGCCCAGGATTCCGGATCCAATCTGAGCGCCGAGGCCACGTTTGCAGATCCGAACACCGGCAACGTCATCCCCTCGCTGACGCAGTGCTATCAGAATGAGGTGTCCTGGGTTAGCGAAGACCCGTCGAAAGTGTGCGTTGAAACCGCCGGTTCGCCGACCTTATGCCCGGGCCTGGCCGACACTGAACGTGACCCGATCCCGGGCCGCATCTGGGGCGTCGATTTTGACGACCAGGGCGTGGATGTCACCGCAACGTTCATGCAGAACAGCGGGGAATCCGCCTCCGACTCGATCCCTGTCTTCGTTACGGACGCCACGCTGGAAAGCATCTATCTGTGTCCGGACGTGAACAACGCGACACAGTGCCTCCCCGGCGTGAACACCCCGCGGGGCACCACGGTTGCTTATCGGGTCTACGGCCTGTTCTCGGACGGCGAATGCCGCGACGTGACCGGTTTGGCCGGCGAACCGCCATCCAGCCTGCGCAACGACCCGACCCTCGATGTCGCCCCGGCGAACGCAACCGCATTGCTGGCGGTCGGCGGCTACAAACAGACTACCGGCATCCCCATTACGGTGGCGCCGGCTACAGCCGACCCGACCACCGAGGCAGGGGCACCGATTTCATTCGGAGGCATGGACTCCGTTCCGGCCGCGTTCTGCCAGTCACCCGGCACGTTCACGCCGGACCCAGGCGCCGAGGCGACGGTCACGCTTGAGGCAACCGTTCCCGAATTGGCAGGCGTGGATGCCATCACGACCGTCGCGATTCTTCCAACGGATGTCACGGCCGTCTACGTCTGCCCCGAAAACCGCCTGAGTGAAGGCAGCTGCGTTCCGTGCCCCAACACACCGGACGGTGGCGACCCGAACGCCTGTTATGTCGGTCCCACCGATACTCCGACGTTTGTCGGCAACGGCCTGAACCGTGATTTTCTCGCCTTTGCCATTCTCTCCGACGAGACGACGGTGGATTTCACGGACAACGCCCAGCTGACTTGGCTGGTCGAAGCCGAGGAAGCCGATCTGATTCCGACCACCTCCGATCTCGCCACGATCGAAAATGGCGATGACTTGAACCAGGACGGAGATACGACGGAAGGACGGTTGTCCGTTAGCGACGGTGCCCAGGAAGCCTGCGAACTGGCTGGCGTTGCGCCATGCGACGTGATCGTCGGCGCCGAGTATCTGATCCCGGGCACGACAACCGTTCTGGGTGACGCGTTAACGGCCACGATTACCGGCGTCCAGCCGACCAACATCGTCGTCACGTCAGACCCTGAGAATGGTTGTATTTCGTCCGGACTGGGGGCCATATCGATCCCGCTATTGCTCGAAGTCACGACAGCGCAGCTGACGGCCGCCGTCGACATCACGCTGCTGGACGGGAACGATGCACCGATCCCCGGTGAGGAATTCGTTGATACCAACTTCCCGGGTGTGATCTGGGAAGACGCGATCGAAGGCACCTGGGACAACACGGCCAACATGTGCGTGGAGGGTGGCGCCGGATTCGGGTCACCGGTCACGGTCACCAACACCGGCCTGGTTGAGCCTCAACCCTTGGTCACCGGTCAGGCCTGTGTCGCCGGCAGTATTCGTGATGACGAAGGCGTGATCATCGACCCGCCAGGCGACGACACCGACCCGCTGTTTGACGGTGGCACGATCACGGTGGACACGCTGTCACTGCTGGGTATCACCTGCCTTATCTCAGGCGGTTTCGACTCGGCCGAACCGGGCGAATAATCCGATGGACCGCATGGTCGCCGGCGGCCTCGTGGCCGCCGGCATGACTGTCTCGGCTTGCCTCATTGGCGCCAGCCTGTCCGATATCCGCAGTGCCGACCGCTTCGTGGAGGTCAAGGGCCTAGCCGAACGCGAGGTTCCAGCCAACCTGGCGATTTGGCCGCTGGTGTTTTCGGCAACCGGCAACGAGTTGCCCGACGTCCAGCAGACACTTGAGGCCGACGCGCAGCGCATTCTGGCGTTTCTGCAAGCGCAGGGCTTTCCCGCCGACAACATCACCCGGTCCGCCCCGCGCATCACCGACAAGCTATCGCAGCAATATGGCAGCGACGGATACCGCGGCAACCGCTACACCGCCGAGGCGACGGTGCTGCTCCGCACCGATCAGGTCGACAAGGTTCGCAAGGCACAGCAAGCGGCTGGAGAATTGGTGAGCGAGGGCGTGGTACTCATGCACCAATGGGGTGCTCAAACCCAGTTCCTGTTCACCGAACTGAACGAGATCAAGCCCGACATGATCGCCCAGGCCACGCGCAATGGGCGCGATGCCGCAGCCCGCTTCGCCGAAGATTCCGGAACCGCCGTCGGCACGCTAAGACGCGCACGCCAGGGCCTGTTCACGATCACCGATCGCGATCCGCACTCGCCCGAGGTCAAGACCATTCGCGTTGTGTCGACGCTTGAATACTTCCTGATTGATGACTGAAGCCAGCCTGGATGCCGCGAGCATCCGCGCAATCAGCTTCGATTTCGACGATACGCTCTGGCCCATTGCGCCGGTCATGCAGCGCGCCGAGCTGGCATTACGAAGTTGGTTCTCGCAGCATGCTCCGGCGGTGCTCGACCGCTATGACGAGGCTGGCGTGCATGCGTTGCGGCAACGCGTTGGGCAAGCGAATCCCGAGCTGTTACACGACATGACGGCCCTGCGGCTGAAAACCATCCGGGTATTGCTGGATTCCGTCGGCGCCCCCGTGCATCGAGCGGAAGAAGCCTTTTCCGTCTTCTTCAAAGCCCGGAACGATATCGCTTGTTATGACGACGTGCGGCTCGGTTTGCAGCGTTTGGCCTCACGCTTCCGACTGGTCGGACTCACCAACGGAAACGGGCAACCCGGACCGGCGACCGGCCTGCATCTGCTGGAACACACGGTGTATGCCCGCGACGTTGGCTTCGCCAAACCAGACCCCCGGATTTTTGCGCATACGGCCGACCATCTCCGGTTGGAACCGAAGCAGATTCTGCATGTTGGCGACCACCCGCATGCCGATGTCGTCGGCGCTCGAACCGCAGGATTCCAGGCGGTCTGGCTCAGCCGGGCGGATGCCACCTGGCCAACAACCGATCGGCAGCCGCCGACCGTGCGTTGCCTGCTCGAATTGGCTGATCGTCTTGGCGCGTGAATGATCAGACTCGGGACATGGTTGGGCATGGCGCTCGCCCTGCTGGTCGGCGCGCCCACCGCAGGAGCGGCCGAATCGCCCCCCGTTAGCCGGCCTGCGGTTCTCGCCAGTTTTCCGCATGCTCAAGACGCCTTTACACAGGGTCTGGTTTTTCTCGGCGAACAGTTGCTGGAAAGCACCGGCCAGCGCGGCGCCTCGGAACTGCGCTGGGTCGACCTGGCCACCGGCCGGGTCGAGCGCGCCATTGCGCTACCGCCCCGCTGGTTCGGCGAAGGCCTCGCCATTGATGGCCAGCACCGGTTCATTCAGCTGACCTGGCAGGCAGGTCAGGCCATTGTCTGGTCGCGCCATGGGCGAAAGCTGGGCCAGTGGACCTATGACGGCGAGGGCTGGGGCCTGACCTACGACGGCGAACACCTCATTCGCAGCGACGGCTCCGCCAGACTTCACTGGCACAGCACAACGGATTTCCGACCTGTTCATGACCTCGAGGTCACGGATGGCGACCGGCCAGTCCGAAACCTCAACGAACTCGAGTGGGTGAACGGCTACGTGTTGGCCAACGTCTGGCAAACACGCAGGGTTGCCGTGATCGAACCCGCCACCGGTCGCGTCGTGGAATGGCTGGATCTGAGCGAGTTGGACCCACACACCACGCGGCGCGCCGAAAACACGTTGAACGGCATTGCGTGGCTGGACGACAGCCAGCGACTGTTCGTCACCGGCAAACGCTGGGGCAGGCTTTACGAGATCGAGCCGCCCCAACGGCTGCTGCGCGGTGGCGCGACGCCAGCGCCGCAGGCGGCTGATTAGTTCGCGAGACGCGCTGCGTCCAGCGCCCCGGACAGATCGGCTCGCAGATCCTCGACATCCTCGATCCCGACCGAGAGACGGATCAGTCCATCACCAATCCCCAGCGCCTGTCGCTGGTCCGCCGGGACGCTGGCATGCGTCATGATGCCCGGGTGTTCGATCAGGCTTTCCACCCCACCGAGCGATTCGGCGAGTTGAAACAATTCAGTGGCTTGTAGAAACGCGCGGGCAGCCGCAAGCCCGCCGTCAATCTCCATCGCAATCATCCCGCCAAACGCGGACATCTGTCGTAAGGCCAACGTTTGTTGCGGATGAGCTGGCAGCCCTGGGTAGTGCACTGTCCTCACGCCGGCCTGTAAATCCAGCCAGCCGGCCAGTTCAGATGCGTTCTCGCAATGCCGTTGCATGCGCAGGGGCAAGGTCTTGATCCCTCGCAGCACCAGATAACTGTCAAACGGCCCGGCGACCGAGCCAACGGCGTTCTGTACGAAACGCAGTCGCTCTTCCAGCTCGGGATCGTCGCCCACCACGACCACGCCGGACACCACATCCGAATGACCCGCCAGATACTTGGTGGCCGAGTGCAGCACGAGGTCGAACCCCAGCGTCAGCGGACGCTGCAACACCGGCGTCGCAAAGGTATTGTCGGCACAGCACATCACGCCGGCCTGCCGGGCGATCGCCGCGATCGCCTCCAGATCGGCGAGACGAAGCAGAGGATTCGTCGGCGTCTCGACCCAGATCAACCGGGTATTGTCGCGAAGGGCGTCACGGACGCGCTGCGGGTCGCGCATGTCGACATGGCTCACCTGCAGGCCTGCGGCCGGCCCGCGCACCGCGTTGAGCAGGCGATAGCTGCCTCCGTAGAGGTCGTCCGATGCGATCACATGACTGCCGGCTGGCAACAGATCAAGCACCGATGCCATTGCCGCCAATCCCGAGGCAAACCCGAAGGCTGCCCGCCCTTCTTCCAGGCTTGCGACGGCACGCTCATAGGCGTAACGCGTCGGATTATGCGACCGAGAATACTCAAAGCCCTGGTGCTCGCCCGGGCCGGACTGCACATACGTCGACGCCAGAGAGATCGGCGGTATCACGGCGCCGGTCACCGGGTCGACCTGCTGTCCGCCGTGAATCGCCCGTGTGGCCATCGCCATGCTCCGGGTTGCCGTTGCTTGCTTGCTGGTCATGTTTGTTCCTTACCAGAGATTGCTATTGCACCCGATGGCGCAGGTAGTTGAGCACATCAATTTTGGTAATCAACCCGACAAAGCGGCCTGCATCCTCGACAATCGCCACCCGTCCCTGGTCGAACAACGGCAGCAGCTCGTCCACGCTGGCGTTGACGTCAACGGTCTGCAACTGCGTCACCATCGCCGTTTGCACTGCCGTGTGGAAATGCGCGGCGTCAGCATGGACCGCCAGCAGCAGATCGGATTCGTCAATAATGCCGACAAGCCGGTCGCCATCCATGACCGGCAGCTGCGACACATCATCCAGCTTCATTCGCCGGTAGGCCTGAATGAGCGAATCCTCGGGCCGGACGGTGACGGCAGAGCCATCGGCATAACGACGCGCGATCAGGTCCAGCAGTGTGCCTGTCTCCGGCTGCCCTAGCAGGCCCTGATCGAACATCCAGAAATCGTTGTACATCTTCGACAGATATTTATTGCCGCTGTCGCAGACGAAGGTGACCACCCGTTGTGGGCGGGTTTGCTCGCGGCAGTACCTCAGCGCGCCCGCCAGCAAGGTTCCGGTGGACGAGCCACCCAGAATGCCGCAGGTTCTGAGCAATGCGCGGCCGGTTTGAAGGCTTTCCGCATCCGAGATGCTGTAAGCGTGGACCACGGCGCTCAAATCGCAGACCGGTGGGATGAAATCTTCCCCGATCCCTTCGATGACCCAGCTTCCGGCCTCGCCATACCGTCCCGTCTTTACGTAGTCGACGAGCACCGAACCCACCGGATCGGCAAGCACCATTTGCGTCGACGGATTCACTCGCTGAAAGAATCGCGTAAGCCCGGTGATGGTGCCTCCCGAACCGACGCCACAAACCACGGCATCCACGTCACCGTCCATCTGATCCCAGATCTCCGGCCCGGTGGTGGTCTCGTGCGCCAAGGGGTTTGCCGGGTTACCAAACTGGTTTACGTAGAAACTGTTCGGAATTTCGGCCGCCAGGCGCTCGGCCATATCCTGGTAATACTCGGGATGACCCTTGCCGACATCCGACCGGGTGATACGCACTTCGGCGCCCAGAGCCTGGAGGTGAAAGATCTTCTCCTGCGCCATCTTGTCCGGCACGATCAGGAGCAATCGGTAACCTTTCTGCGCCGCGACCAGTGCCAGACCCAGCCCTGTGTTGCCCGCGGTGGCCTCGATCAGCGTGCCGCCTGGCTTAATGTCGCCGTTGCGCTCCGCCGCATCGACCAGCGACAAGCCGATGCGATCCTTGATCGATCCGGTGGGGTTCTGGTTCTCCAGCTTGACAAACAAGCGGCAGGGTCCGGTCTCGAAACCCTGCAATTCCAGCATCGGTGTGCGGCCAATCTGCTCCAGAACAGAGCGTGGAATGCTCATGCTGCCTCCTCGAATTGTTGCGGTGCCCGCTCGTATCGGATCTGTCGCCGAATCCCGCATGCGAGGGCCCCGTCATGTGTCATCTACACTAACACTGACATCCAAGCCCGCCCCGACAGGACCGAACTGCGATGATCCCCATCCGGGATGACAACCCCGCGCGCCGCACACCATGGCTGACCTGGCTGCTCATCGGCAGCTGCGTCGGCGTATTCCTGTGGGAGTGGTCGCTGGGGGCCGCCGCGCAGCAGGCCATCTTCGGCTATGGCCTGATCCCGGCGCGGTTGCTGCAAGGCGCGATGCTTCCGCCAGAAATCGGCACCGTTCCCGCCCTGCTGACGGTGTTCACCTCCATGTTCCTGCATGGCGGCTGGATGCACCTGATCGGCAACATGCTGTACCTCTGGATCTTCTCGGACAATGTGGAAGACGCGATGGGCCACGGTCGGTTCATCGTGTTCTATCTGCTCTGCGGCATCGGTGCGGCGATGGCACAGGCGCTGCCGGATCCCTCCTCGGCGATCCCCATGGTGGGCGCCAGCGGTGCGATATCGGGGGTACTGGCTGCCTACCTCATGCTCTATCCCCGGGCCCGGGTCACCGTCGTGATCCCGCTTGGCTTCTATCTGCATGTCACGCGGCTGCCGGCCGCTGCCGTGCTCGGGCTCTGGTTTTTGCTGCAGCTTCTATCGGAAATGATGAGCGGAGCGGGCGCTGGCGTCGCGTTCCGCGCCCACATCGGCGGGTTTGTCGCTGGCCTGTTGCTGGTGTTTGCCTTTGTTCCCAAGCGGCGCTGACGCCGTGCCTCATGGCACACTCTCGCGCCGAAACGCCTGAGGACACCTGGCATTGCAGCGCGATCGATCCGTTTACGAAATTCTGCTTGGAGAGGAAGACGCCCGCGTGTGCAAGGACGTTCCTGAATCGGCCTGTCGGCATTTGCCACGAAATTTCCTGATCCACGTATTCGCCCTCGCGGCGACCAAAACGGGGGATCATCTCGGCAGCGCCAAGCTCGTGCTGGTATGGGTACTCGCGGCTGTCGGTGCGCCGGCATTCATGGCCGGGCTAACCGTTCCCATCCGCGAATCACTGGCGCTGATTCCACAGCTGTTCGTGGCCGCGTGGATTCGCAGTCACGCCATACGCAAATGGTTCTGGGTGCTCGGCAGCGCCTTGCAGGGCAGCTGCATGGTCGCCATGGGTCTGGTCGCATTGCATGGCGAAGGCGCGAATGCGGGCTGGATGCTGCTCGGCCTGCTGGTCTTGTTCAGCCTGGCGCGGGGTATTTGTTCCGTCGCCATCAAGGATGTGCAGGGCAAGACGGTGTCGCGGCGCACACGAGGCAAGGCATCCGGTTATGCCTCGTCAATCGGTGGCGGCGCAGCCCTGGCCATTGGCGCCACCGGCCTGCTGTCCGGCGGCGAGAGCATTGGCTATCTGGCTTCGCTGCTATTCGGTGCCGGCCTGTTGTGGCTGGGCGCCGCGGCGGCGTACGGCTTCGTCCGAGAGGCCCCCGGCCAGAACAGTGGTGGCGGCAACGCGGCCGTGGAGGCGGTCCGCCAGCTTGCGCTGATGCGGACCGACGCGCAGTTCCGTCTGTTTGTGATGACCCGGGCAATCTTCCTGTCCACCGCGTTCGCCGCGCCGTTCATGGTGCTGTCCGCCCGTCAGGTCGGCGGCAGCGAATTCAGCGCCCTCGGCGGGCTGTTGGTCGCGGTCGGCGCGGCCAACCTGCTGGGTGGCACGGTCTGGGGGCGCCAATCCGACGTCTCCAGCCGACGCGTGCTGATTCGGGCCGGATGGATCGCTGCAGCGGCCTGTGGCGGGTTGTTTGCGGTCGTCCAGCTACACTGGACATCTTCGCTGATCTACGCCGGGCTGTACTTTGTGCTTTCGCTGGCGCATAGCGGCGTGCGCCTGGGCCGAAGCACATACCTGATCGATATGGCGACGCAGGAAACACGGGCGGCGTATACCGCCGTCAGCAACACGCTCATCGGCGTACTGTTGCTGGCCGGTGGCTCGCTAAGCCTGCTGGAGCCCTGGCTTGGACCCGATGGCATGGTGCTGCTGTTCGGTTGTGGCGCCGTATTAGCCGCCCTGGCGGCGCAGCGACTGCCCGAGATCGAGGACTAAACCGCTCACGCCGCGGCCTGCGCCGAGCCCCAATAGTTGTAGGTGAGCACGCGAGGACCCGGCAGATACATCTGCTCCAGACTCTCCACGCGAAATCCTGCGTCATCGAGCAGGTCCGGAATATTGCGATCCAGGCGACAGCCTCCTGCAATCGGTGACCAAAGCTTGTTCAGCCGTGCCTGCCACGTGGCGACACCGGGATCTGGCGCCCGGCCGTGTTCGCAGAACAGCAAACGACCGTCGGGCTTGAGCACGCGACGCATCTCGCTCAAGGCACCCGCAGCGTCCGGAATCGTGCAAAGTGTGTAGGTACAGACGACGGTATCGAAACTGGCGCCGGGCATGGGAATCGACTCGGCGGACAATGGGATCAACTCCGCACTAAGCCCTGTCGCCCGCAAACGCTTTTGCGCTAGCCGATGCATGGACACCCCGGGATCCAGCCCCTGGAGGCTATCGATCTGCCCCGGCACGTAGTGCGGGAGATTCAGGCCGGTCCCGATGCCGATTTCCAGCACTCGCCCGCGGGCCAGCGGCACGATTTTTTGGCGCTGGAGCCGGACCGGACGAATCCCGCAGGCGAAATCCAGCAGGTACGGCAAGATCCAGCGTTCGTACATCGCAAGCTCCGATGATGACGGGCCGCCAGCTTACGCCGCTCAGGCCGAGCCGGACCACTGGACCGAGGCCGCCAACGACTGCGCCAACTGTTCGATGGCATCCGTGGTGCCGCGGCCGAGCACCGCGATCGTGGAGTGATCGCCGGACAGGATCTCGCCATGCCAACCGCCCAGATCGACCAGGGCCTGCTGAGCCGCCACGCCGGGCAGCACGTACACAACGAAGCGTTCACCAGCATGTTCGATAACAGCATGCAGCGCCGCCTTGCCATCCAGCACGCAGTAGCCGGCCCGGGTGATGCCATCCGGGATCGCCCGAATCCGCCCCCCCAGTCGCTGGATCACCCGCTCGAAATCCTGTGATGCGTCGGGATCGGCCGAGAGTTCATGCGCTGCGTCGTACTCACTGTGAGCGACCATCGACGCGGCCCAGTCAATGCCGCCTGGCCCCTGCGCGCTCGGGAAACCGATCACAAGCGCAGCGACGAGCACCGATGCGGCCAGCGCCAGGCCACCCATCACCGGCACCCACGCACGCGAGCGCTGGGGACCGCTCAGCTTGAGCCGGTCACCGAGGCCGGGAGGCGTGCCAATCGACCATGCATCGGCCACTCGCATATCCAGCGTGCGCACCTGAGCCGCAAACCGGCCGCAGCGTTCACACTGCGACACGTGGTTCGCCACGTCTCCGGGCAGCCGGGCCGGATCGGTGAGCAATGCGCGGCGCGCTTCAAAACAATTCATGCCTGCACCTCCCGTTTGGTGGCATCGACATCCTGCTGCAACAGTCGCTGCCGGGCGCGGTAAACACGGTTGCCCACCGCGGCTGGCGTGGTATCCATGATCTCGGCGATTTCCTTCAGGCTGTAGCCGTAACCGGCCTGAAGCAGCAGGGCTTCGCGGTCCACGACGGGCAGGCTGGCCAGCCGGGTCCGAATCTCATCTGCAGTGGCGACATCATCCGTCGCGACTGCTGGCAGGTACTCCATTTCGTCCACATCGACCGTCGTGGGTTGGTAACGCTCGAACCGCCGGAGGTTCTCGCGACGCACCGTGGTGATGAGCCAGGAGCGCGCCGCTTTCACATCCTGCAACTTGTCGAAAGACTTCCAGGCTCGCAGCAGGGTTTCCTGCACCAGGTCCTCGGCAACGTGCGGATCGCGACAAAGCCAGTACGCGTAGCGGTAGAGATCCTGTGCGTAAGCGTCGACCAGCACGGAAAACTCGCGGCGGGAGCGACTCATCCCGTTTTCCCGCCAACGGATTCCGAACAACACGGCCATCGATTGATCATTGCGCCCTTCCCGCCTGCCTGCGTCGATGTCTTTATAGACCGCCGTCCAGATGTGATTTTCCCATGACGGCGCTCATTGGGTAATCATAATTACTGGTAATTTGAGATTCATCGTTGCATGCATGACAAAACTTACCCAGAATCTCAAAAAATATTGCATTGGTCGGCAACAACCTTTGAGGAGAAAACAGTAATGATTATTACCCATGAGCATAAAGAATTGCATCGGACGGTTAGCAAGTTCGTGCAGGACGAAATCAACCCGCATGTGGACGAGTGGGAAGCAGCCGGCATCTGGCCCGCACATGAGGTGCTCAAGCGTATGGGCGACCTCGGGCTGCTCGGAATCAACAAGCCGGCCGAATACGGGGGCATGGGCCTGGACTACTCCTACGAGCTCATATTCGCGATGGCCCTGGGACAATGTCACTGCGGCTCGCTGCCCATGGCCATCGGCGTGCAGACCGACATGGCCACACCCGCGCTGGCCCGATTCGGCTCGGACGAGCTACGCCAGCAATATCTGGCGCCCGCCATTGCCGGCGATCAGGTCGTCTCGATCGCGGTGTCCGAAGCCGGGGCCGGCTCAGACGTCGCCAGCATCAAGACCACGGCGACCAAAGACGGCGGTGACTATGTGATCAATGGCTCGAAAATGTGGATCACCAACGGCACGCAGTCCGACTGGGCCTGCATGCTGGTCAATACCGGTGAAGGCAAGCCGCACAAGAACAAGTCGCTGGTCGTGGTCCCACTGGACGCCAAGGGCGTGGACCGCCAGACCAAGCTGGACAAGTTGGGCATGCGGGCCTCGGACACGGCGATGATCTTTCTGGACAACGTCCGCGTGCCTCAGCGCAACCTGATTGGCCAGGAAGGCATGGGATTCATGTATCAGATGCTGCAATTCCAGGAGGAGCGCCTGTTCGGCGCCGCGACCGCTATCGAGGGGCTGGAAAGCAATCTCGACGAGACCATCGACTACGCGCGGTCGCGTAAGGCCTTCGGGCAATCGGTGCTGGACAACCAGTACGTGCATTTCCGGCTCGCCGAATTGAAGACGGAAGTCGAAAGCCTGAAAGCGCTCACCATGCAGGCCGCCGAGCAGTACATCAACGGCCGCGACGCCAGCATGCTGGCATCCATGTGCAAACTCAAAGCCGGCAGGGTTTCACGTGAGGTGACCGATACCTGCCTGCAGTTCTGGGGCGGTCAGGGTTTCATGTGGGACAACCGCGTGGCCCGCGCCTACCGGGACTCACGCCTCATCTCCATCGGCGGTGGTGCCGACGAGGTGATGCTCAGCATTATCTGCAAGCTGATGGGCACGATGCCCAGCCGCGGCAGCAAGAGCGCCGAGGCTCAGGGCAAGGCCGCCTGACGTTCAGCACCCGCCAACCGGCAAAGGGCCGCCTACAGGCCGGGTAGCAACCAGCCCGTCCGGCGTTTGTAGGCCGCCCATGTCGGGTGCCGCGACATCGACGCCTCCTTGAGCACCATGTTCACGGCGAAGATGCCGATCCAGATCCACGCCAGGATCAGCACTGGCGCCCAGTGCCAGACCATGAGCGCGTAGCTGCCATAGATCATCATCTCGCCGAGATAGTTCGGGTGGCGGACATAGCGAAACATGCCGGTCGTGATCAGGCCGCGCTGGACCTTCAGCGTGTAGTACTTCTGCGCATCGGCCGACAACATGATCGCGATGCCTAGCGTGTGCAAAGAAATGCATAACGCGAACCAGGCCTGTTCCGGTAACGGATAGTCCGGCGTGCTCACCCCCGAGATGAGCAGCCAGGCGATCAACCAATACAGGCCGAGACCACCGACGATGGACATCAGCGCACCGCCGAAGGTCACACGCGATTGCCAATTGGGATCTGGAAAGGTCACATCCTTCAGCAGCCAGCACAATCCGTAGCTGCCATGCAGCGCGAGGTAGACCCAGGCCGCGGGAGCGGTGTTGCCGTACCACCACATCAAGAACCCCACGAACAGGAAGGTTCCACCTTTCTGCGCATTGATCACCCACGCGAACTTCAACGGCCGGGGGCCGCCCAGAAAATCCTTGGTCAGATGATCGGTGAATGCCCGCATGCGCCGTGCCGCAAGCGGACCGGCCGGAGCGGCCTTCGTGTCGGACACCTCAGCTCGCACCGAATCGGTCATCTGCTTCGTCCTCGTCCGGTGTTGGCACTTTGTTCACTTCGAGCGTCGATGGCTGCGACGGCGGGGCTGAATTCAGACTGAACAGGTCCGCACAGGCGGTGTAACCGGCGAGCATCAGCACCGGCATCAACACGATCAAGCCCAAGCCAAACGGAATCACCGCGATCAGGCCGAGCAGTAGTGCCAGCAGCCCGTAGACCAGCAGCGCACGCCAGTTCCGCCACGCCGCATCAAAGGAGCGTTCCACGGCTTCCCAGGGCTTGCATCCCGCCACGGCAACCAGTGGCGTGGCAATCCAGAAGGCCATGATCATCGCGGCCAGCGGCACGGTCATGACGAGCGCCAGCAGCAGCCAGGTCACCACTGAAATGCCCCCCAGCGCCTCGGGATTTTCGAAGACGCTCAATCCGATCGTCAGCATCGCACCGATGGCGCCAACCAATCCCACGACCAGGGTCGCGAGGATTTGTATCAGGCCAAGCAACAGCAGATCGACGAATCGCTGGGAGAACCCGGCGAGCAAATGGCCGATCTCTGCCCGGCCGCCACGCGCTTGCTGATGCGCGCCAATCATCATGCCGCCGATGAACACCGGCGACACTACGTTCATCGCCAGACTGCCCAGCGGCACGAAGGCCGCCAGCACCGTGACCGCGAATAGAATGATGACCAATACCAGCCAGGTACCGACCTGGCCGGCAAACAGCCCCCATGCCGAGCCGATCCACTGCTTGCCGGCGGCTGCCGGCCGAACTGCGACCGCGAGTTCTTGATCCATCAATATCGCCTGTTCATCAAATGACACCTGCGCGCATCATACCGGGCGGGCTGCGACTCGGCGTCACCTGGCCTCGTGGATGGATTAGGCTAGGCGGATCGATTCCTGCATCTGCTTGCACCCATGAAACTGCATTGGCAAATCCTGATTGCGCTCGTCGCCGCGGCCATCGTCGGCTCCATCGTGCCGGACGCTGGCTGGTGGATTGATGCCTTCGATCTGATCGGCAGCTTCTTTCTCAATGCGCTGAAGATGCTGATCGTGCCGCTGATCGTGTCATCGATCATCGTGGGCGTCATGGGCTTGCCGGGTGGCCGCGACCTGGGCCGCCTCGGCGGCAAGACCCTCGCCTACTATCTGACCACCAGCCTCGTGGCCATCCTGATTGGCCTGTTCATGGTGAACCTGCTCTCACCGGGCTTGGTCGATGGCGAGCCCGCCGGCGACCGGATGGGGCTGGATGCCGGTACCGGACAGGTACTCGAGAAGATCGAGGGCAAAGGCGCTGGCGACGTCATCGGCATCGTGTTGCGGCTGGTGCCGCCCAACATTATCGAGGCCGCTGCCGCGGGGCAGATGCTGGGCCTGATCGTGTTCTCGATTCTGTTCGGCTTTCTGGCCACCCGCGTGCCCGGGCGTCCGGGGGAGGTGCTCAAGGATTTCTGGGACGGCGTCTACCAGGTCATGCTGCAGATGACGAATCTGGTGATGCGAATCGCGCCGATCGGCGTATTCGGCCTGGTTGCCGAGGTCGTTGCGCAGACCGGTTTCGACGCCGTTGGCCCGCTACTGGCCTTCTTCGTCACGGTCATCATCGCCCTGGCCGCGCATTTGCTGATCACCATGCCGTTGATGCTGAGCCTCGTCGCACGCGTGAATCCGCTCAAGCACTATGCGGCGATGTCGCCGGCATTGCTCACCGCCTTCTCGACCAGCTCGTCATCCGCAACGCTGCCGGTCACGCTCGACTGCGTCGAGAACCGAGCCGGCGTATCAAATCGCACCAGCAGCTTTGTGCTGCCGCTGGGCGCCACGGTCAACATGGACGGCACCGCCCTTTATGAATGCGTGGCGGCCATGTTCATCGCGCAGGCCTATGGACTCGATCTGACATTGGGCACCCAATTCGTCATCGTGCTGACCGCGCTGCTCACCTCGATTGGGGTGGCGGGCATACCGTCGGCGAGCCTGGTCGCCATCGGCGTGATCCTGACCGCCATCGGCCTGCCGCTGGAAGGCGTTGGACTGATTCTGGCCGTGGACCGCGTGCTCGACATGTGCCGGACGGCCGTCAACGTGTTCTCGGATTCCACCGGCGCGGTAGTGGTCGCGCGCAGCGAAGGTGAACCGACGCGCCTGGTCGCCTCGGGCCGCTGAAGCCGGATGGTCGACGCCTACACCTAAAGAAAACGGGCCCCGCAGGGCCCGTTTCTCATCGAGTGCTTGCTTCCGGCTATCAGGCGACCTTCGCCGTCGGATGCACCGTGTCGGCGGCATCCGCGTCCGGATTGAAGGCGGTACCGGCCAGATACTCCTTGGTGAAGGCGTCGGTCATGACGGACTCGTAGCGGAGCGCGTCGTACTCGCCCACCTGTGCGGCTTCGTCCTGGGTCAACACGCCCTGCTGAACCGCTTCTTCCAACCGGGCTTCGAGCGTCATACCGGCCAGCTCTCCCTTGGACAGGGCCTTGTAGTACTTGTTGTACAGCGGTTCGACCTCGATCAACTTGCCGAACGTGACTTCTAGCAGCCCGACGGGATCCGCCGCGTCCTGCGGCAGATAGCACAGCTCGGACAGGCGATCACGTAGCTCTGTAGGCTCCATCATCATGTCGGCGAGCTTGCCATTGAGGTCATCAGAGACCGGGCGGTAGGAGCGACCGAACGGGAACACCATGCGGCGCATCGCCGAACCCACGAAACCCATCGGAAAGTTCGAGAAGAACTCATCGAAGGCTTCGTAAATCGTGTTCAGCGAGTCTTCCAGGCACCACTGCACATGCGGCAGGTCTTCTTCTGGCCGACCCTCGTCCTCGTAGTACTTGAGCACGGCCGAGGCCATGTACAGATGACTCAGCACATCGCCCAGGCGGGCCGAGAGCCGTTCCTTGCGTTTCAGTTCGCCACCGAGAACACCCATGGTCACGTCGGACACGAAGGCAAGGGACGTCGACATGCGCTCAAGCTGCTTGTAGTACTTGGCTGTCGGTCCGTCCACCGGCGCCTTGGCCAGCGCACCACCGGTCAGGCCCAGCGTCAGCGCGCGCACGCCGCGGTTCATGGAAAAGCCGATGTGGCTCCAAAGCAGCTTGTCGAAGGCCGGCAGATCGTCCTCACGCGCCGCTTCCATTTCCGGGAAGACGTACGGATGACAGCGGATTGCACCCTGGCCAAAGATCATCAAGCTGCGGGTGAGAATGTTCGCGCCTTCCACGGTGATCGCCACCGGAATCGCCTGATAGGCAGACACGAGGTAATTACGTGGGCCGACCATGATGCCGCGGCCACCATGCACGTCCATGGCGTCGGTCAGCACCTGCCGCATCATTTCCGTCATGTGGTACTTGGCAATGGCCGTGACTACAGACGGCGCACAATTGTCGACCGCGCTGGCCGTCAATGTGCGTGTAGCTTCTAGTCGGTAGTTCAGCCCGGCGATGCGGCCCGTGGCCTCCTGCACGCCTTCGAACTTGCCGACCGAGAGCTTGAACTGCCGGCGAATACGCGAATACGCACCGGTCATTCGATAGGCCATCTTGCCGCCGGCAGCCGACAGCGCGGGTAGCGAGATGCCGCGGCCCGCAGACAGACACTCGACCAGCATGCGCCAGCCGCCGCCGGCCTTTTCCACGCCGCCGATAATCCACTCGATCGGCACGAACACGTCTTCACCGGTGATCGGTCCGTTCATGAACGCACCGGACGGGTAATGACGCCGACCAATTTCCACACCCGGCGTGTTAGCCGGGATCAGGGCGCAGGTGATTCCATAGTCAGCCGTCTCGGCGTCGCCCAGCAGACCGTCCGGGTCCTGTAGCTTGAACGCCAGACCGATCACCGAAGCGACCGGCGCCAGCGTGATATAGCGCTTGTTGAAGGTCAGGCGCATGCCCAGCACTTCCTTGCCTTCCCATTCGCCTTTGCAGACCACGCCGACATCAGGGATGGCGGTGGCGTCCGAGCCGACTTCCACGCCGGTCAGGCCGAAGCAGGGAATGTCGGTGCCATTGGCCAACTTGGGCAGCCAGTGTTCCTTTTGCTCTTCGGTGCCGTAGTGCATCAGCAACTCACCAGGGCCCAACGAGTTCGGCACCATCACCGTCACCGCAGCCGTAATCGACTTGGTGGCGATCTTGGTCACCACGCAGGACTGGGCGTAGGCCGAGAAGCCCAGGCCGCCCCATTCCTTGGTGATCAGCATGGCGAAGAACTTCTTCTCACGCATGAACGCCCACACCTCGGGTGCGAGATCACGGTCCTCGTAGACGGTCTTGTAGTCGTCGATCATCTGACACAGCTCAACTGTCTCGTTGTCGAGGAAGGACTGCTCCTCGGCGGTGAGCTGCGTACGCTTGAAGTTCTTGAGCACCGACCAATCCGGCCGCCCGCGGAACATTTCGCCTTCCCACCACACGTCGCCCGCTTCCAGAGCTTCACGTTCGGTGGAGGTCATCGGCGGCAGCACCGCCTTGAAGCCCGCAAAGACCGGCTTGGTGATCAGCCGGCGGATCGGCCGCAGGTTCAGGACGATCGCCAGCACCGCGTAGATGCCGCCGGTGATGGCGAACGCGGTCGGCCCCATGATGCCAACGCCGTAAAGACCGACGATGTACACGCCAATTGCAGCGGACGACACCAGTAGCGGCGCCCCCATGTAGGCAAGCACCCAAAAGCCAGCAACGGCGATGAAAATTGCGAGTAGTGTCAACATGACAAACCCTCCGATATACAAAGGTAAGAGACTGGGGAGTCGATTAGGCGGCTTGTTCGTTCGCCGCCGGAGGCTGCTCGCCGGAACGCGGAATGAGCGTCTCGATTAACAGCCTCAGGTATTCGTTAAACATGGCCCCTGGCGGTAGCGCGGACGGGTTATCCCGCCGCAGCTGCAACGTGCCCAGGAAGGTGCTGTAGGCAAAGGTCGCCCACTTGCGGGCATCGCGCGTCGGCAAACCCAGCGCCCGATAACATTCGGATAGAAAATCCAAGCGACGCTGCGAGACCTTGTGGACGAAGTCCGCCACCCGGGGGTCGCGGCTGGCTGCCGCCAGCGCCAGATACAGATGACCCTCACGCTCGCTGCCATTGGCTGCCTTGAACACGGTCTGGATGCGTTTTCGAGGCTGCTTCACGCCCTTGGCGCGGGCGATGATCTGCTCCGTCTCCCGCGAGGCCCAGCGCTCAAGCGACGCCCGGATCAGCGCATCACGATTGGCGAAATGCCAGTAGAAACTGCCCTTGGTCACACCCAGCTTTCGCGCCAGCGGCTCGACCGCGACACCGTCCAACCCACCGTCGACCATGGCGTCCAAAGCGGCGTCCGCCCAGTCGTCGGCACTCAATGTTGGCTTTTGCTGGGCCATCGATGTCGCGACTTCCATACGGGTAAGTACGGAAAAACTAACACATACGTCAGCGTATGGGAATGATGTTCACGCCGCCGAATCCCTGTCACCACGGTCAGGCATACGGCCGCATTGGCCCAGCAGGCGCTGCCAGGCCTGTGCATGTTCGGTCGATGCCGAGACCAGGTCAGCGTCTAGCGCCCGTATGGCATCCAGATAGCCACGGAGCTCTGCGGGCAGCGCGCTGCGCTGAACATGCTGGGCGTCGCTCAACGCTGTCACCAGACGCGATAGCTCCCGCCGGACGATGGTCAGATCCGGCTGCAAAGCGTCTGCGTAGAACTTGTGAAAAACCGTCTCGGCAACCTGCGCGGTCGGCGTGGGCTGCGGCTGCAGACAGACAGGGCGAGCATCCAGACGTTGGTGAATCATCGCCGCCACCGCTCGCAGCTCGGTCGTGAGCAAGGCGGCGAGCCGAAGTAGCCCGCCCGCCCCGCGAGATTCACGCAGCCGCTGAAGGGTCGCGCTCAGAGCCCGCTCCGGAACCACCTCGCCCATCAGCCCCCGGTCAACCCATCCGACCAGCGCATCCAGGGCCGTGACGCCGGCCAAGCCGCGTTGCAATTCCTCCATTGCCACCGGTTCTGCTGCCCGCGACAGAAAGGCCTCGACTTCCTCCGAATTGAAGACCAGGTGATAGGCCGCCACGGCAAGACTATCGGCCTTGACCGCCATAACCTGATCCAGCAAGGCGCGCCCGGCATCCGAGTCTGTCTCGCAGGCCGGCAAACTGGCGGCAACCCGCGTCTCGTAGGAGAACCGTGTCGACGGTGCCATCACCTGGCCGAGAATGCTGTTGCGTTCACCCAGCAGGCGCCCGAGACAGGCACGAAGCGACAAGGCCTCGCCGGGCGATAGCCGCAGATCCGGATAATCGATCAGTCGGACTCGCCGCCTTGGGTAGGCGGGAACGTCCGTAGCCTCTGGGATGACGCGAACATCGAGCACATTGCCCACGCGCCAGCGATAGTCGGCAAGTTCATCCGCCACCCCCGATGACTCACAGGCGGCGAGCCCCGCGATGAGCGCGATCACCACCGGGCGCAGCAATGGCTGCGTTATGCTCCAGCCATGCGACTGACGGCATGGATCAATACGGGCCTCTTGCTGGGATGGATGTGCGCGAGCGCGCATGCTGAGATCTACCAGTGGACCGATGCCGATGGTCAGACTAGGTATTCGGATCAACCACCCCTGAACCGGGATTATGTGGTCAAGGATGTGAACCCGGCGCCCGCGACGACGCTGCCACCGGCGCCGGCCGACGAACCAGCCAGCGAGGATGCGATCGATCATCCCGCCCCGGAACAACCCACCACCGACCCTGCCGTTCTCAAGCAGCAATGCAGTCGGGCCCGGGAGCGGCTGGCGTTCTACGAACGCACCCCGGCGGTGCGGGTGCTCTACAAAAACAAAAGCGGCGAGACCGTGCGCATGACACCGGAGGAACGCACCTCCCGCATGTCACGCTATCGGACACTCGCCGCCAAGTCGTGCAAATCATCACCGGCGACGACGCGCTAAACCGCGGCATCACCGGCGAAGTCGATCAGGACTCTTTCGGTTCCCCAATGCTCAGCAGTTCGACTTCGAAGACCAGGGTCTCGTTGGGTCCGATGCGAGCGCCGGCACCACGCTGACCATAGGCCAGTTCCGGCGGAATCACGAAGCGGTATTTACTGCCGACCGGCATTAACTGCAGCCCCTCGGTCCAGCCGGGAATCACGCCGCTGAGCGGGAAGGTGGCAGGGTTACCGCGGTCATAGGAACTGTCGAACACGGTACCGTCGATCAAGGTGCCCTTGTAGTGAACGGTGACCTTGTCTTCAGCTGTAGGCTTGTCGCCGTCGCTGTCTTCCAGCACTTCGTACTGCAGTCCGCTATCGGTCACCATCACGTTGTCGTTCTCCGCGTTTTCCGTGCGAAAGGCTTCGCCCTTGGCGGTGGCCTCTTTGGCCGCCACCTGGGCTTCTTCCTGCTGCGCCTGCTGCAGGCTCTGGCTAACAGTGGTCTTGATCGCCGTCATGTCTTCGTCGGTCATCGCCAGGTCGTGGCTACCGTGCGCCGCAGCGAATCCTGCCGAGAACGCAGCGGCATCAACCTTGTCGGACACCTGTTCCAGCGAACGCGCCACATCCACACCCACGGCATACGAGAACTTCTCAGCCTCGGACGACGGCTCGTAGGTCGACGGATCCGGCGGCTCGCCACCCGGGTCGGCCGGCTGCGGCTGGCAGGCCGCCAGTGCAATCGCGGACAACGCGATCAGTCGTTTCGTATAGGGCATATTCACTCCATGTGGTCAGCGACATGCATCAGTCGCTGGATGTAAAAGACCGTCGGCGACGGCCCGTTAGATGCTGCACAGTTTGCGCGATTTCAGGACCAAGCAAACCCAGCGCCTGCACCGAAAGCGGCTCGATGGCTTGTTCGACAGACAGCCATTCCACGCTGCCTTCACCCTGCTTCATCTGAAGAACCTTCATTGAAATCAGTGTGTTGACGTGCCCGCGAAACAGCACGGGATCGAAGAATTCAGGCGCGTTGCGCCCCGTTAGCACGGCCATGCGCTCCGCCATCAGCACGCACTCCGCTTCGAAGGCCGCGCGCTCCAGCGTCACCACGTCGCGGCGCTCCGCCAGCAGCACCAAGGTCATGGCATAGCGTTCCAGCGTCTCACGCATCACACGCATGAGCCCGTTGAGGTGCCCGTAGCCATCCTGAGAGGGATCCGGCCGACGGAGACTATCTTCCTCCGCGATCAACATGCCGCCTTCGACCATCGCATCGATCTGCCGTTCAATGGCGTGTGTCAGGTTTTGCTCCTGGTCCCACAAAAACCATTCGTCTCGCAGAATCGGATAAAGCGCGCGTGAGCCGGCGATCACCTCTGCCCGCTTGCGCAGAGCCCGCGCCGAAAAGAAGTTGGCGATTAGCGAAGGCAACGCGAACAAGTGCTGAATGCTGTTGCGGTAGTACGTCAACAACACCGCCTCTTTATCCTGCGCGAGGATAAGATCCCCCCAGGGGTGCTCGACGCGCTGCAGCCCTGCAATGCGCTCCGCGCGCTCCAGCAGCAAACCGCCGTCGGTTTCCGGAATCTGCAGATTGGGGCCGTAAGGGGCACGCTGCAGGAGTGCGATGTAGGCACTCAACCGCTCGGAAAGCTCATCGGCAGGCATGGTCCGCTGCGGGCTCGCCAGCAAGCTGACTGCCGTCAGCGCCACCGGGCTGACGACGGCGGTGCCGTTGATCCGCCGCATGATCTCGTGGCCTAGCTGCGATACGTAGCCCGCCCACCAGTCAGGGCGTTCGTCCGCAGACCAATCAATCGCCTGCCAGTCTGGTCGCGCGGCCTTGACGTGCTCCAACACATCGAGCGGCTCACCAAACGCGATATACGGCCGACCGTACTTGCGTTTAAGACTGCGCCCGGCCTTGAGCAGCTTGGCGGCCGACTCACGTTTGGCCTTCTGCCCGCGCAGTTCACTGAAATAACTGTTGACCTCCATGATGCGGTCGTAACCCAGAAACACCGGCACCAGCTTCACCGGTTTGTCGGGGTTGCGCAGCGCGCTTTCGATGGTCATCGACAGCATCCCCATCATCGGCCGTCGTAGCCGGCCGGTTCGGCTGCGGCCGCCTTCGGGATAGAAGCTGATGGGTGTTCCGCGCGCGACGAGAGCATCAACATAAGCACGAAACACCGCGCCATAGAGCTTGTTGCCGCGGAATTTTCGCCGCAGGTAAAACGCGCCACACCGGCGTAACAAACCGCCAACCGGCCAGAAATTCATGTTGATGCCGGCGGCGATATGCGGCGGCGCCAAGCCCTGTTTGTAGAGCAGATAACTCACTAACAGGTAGTCAAAATGACTGCGGTGCGATGGCAAGTACACCACGCCGCCATCGTGGGCGGCCTCGCGGGCGGCTTCCACATTGAATACGCTCAGCCCGTCAAAAGTGCGCTTCCAGAGCCAGTCGAGCACGACTTCCATGAAGCGCACGGCGGCCAGCGTGTAATCCGCGGCGATTTCCTCGCCATAGCGCTGCACGGTGGCGAGCACCTCGTCGCGAGACCCGCCGCCTTCGCTGACCGCCTGATCAATCGCGGTTCGAACGGACGGATGATGCTTGAGGCTGCGGACCACAGCGTAGCGATTCGACCGGCTGGGACCCAGCACTGCGCTACGATTCCGCGAGAAATGCAGCCGCAGAATACGCGCGAGCTTCACCAAGCCGGTGGGCCGATCCGGTTGCTCGACCATGAACTCGCTGAACGAAACCGGCTTGCTGAAGCTGACCAGTGTGTTGCGCCCGTTGGCCAGCACGATGAAGAACTTGCGCAGCCAGCCCGCTTGATCGCTATCCGTGAACAGTATCTTGAGCAGCGAGGTCTCCCGACCCGGATCACGCCCCCAGTAAACGGACACCGGTATGAGCTGCACATCGTAGTCACCCGAGCCCAACGCCGCGTCGATTAACGACTCCAACTCGCTGGGCTGCGCACCGGATGTGCGCGTCAGTGCCGGCAGAAACAGTACTGCAGCGCGCTCCGGTGTCGGCAGACGTTGCCGCGTGAGGTACGGCAGCGGTAATCCACGGCTGCGGACCACCGACTCCACAACAACACGGTCGGCCCAGCTGCGCACAGGCAGCACGTAGCAGACGGGGCGCTCCATCGCATCGCCCAGGATCGACTCCGGCGGGTCCGGCACGACGCGCGCGCGCACCCACCACAACAACGGCTTGCGCCACAGCCAAGCGACTGCAAGCATCAACCAACGAAACGGATTCATGGTCTCTTCCGCGACTCCAAGGCGAATTCTAACTGATGGCCGAACCGACGCCCGAGCAAGCCGCAGCCATTCGCGACGAACTGGATCGTTATGCCTGGTTGCTGGACGAGTGCATTCGCATTCCGGGCACGCGAATTCGCCTGGGGCTGGACAGCGTTATCGGACTGATTCCCGGTGCCGGCGATCTGCTCACGGGCGGCGCTGCGTTAGCCCTTGTACTTCGCGCCCACCACTTGGGCGCACCCGCTCCGCTCATCCGACACATGCTCAAGAATGTCGGCATTGACGTGGTCGTCGGCGCAATCCCCTTGCTGGGCGACGTCTTCGACGTGGCCTGGCGGGCCAATCGCCGGAATCTGGAACTGCTACGAGAGCACTTCAGCGTTCAATCAGGCAAACCCCAACAAGCCAGGGGCGCGGCCCGCCGAATGTGGCTAATGCTTGCCGCAGGCGTTATCGCCGTAACCGTCATGTATCTGCTGATACGCAAATAAATGTCCGGATTTTCAAACCGATCTCGTACCTCTTAAAGCACTCTGCCGTGACGCTGATCGGTCGGCGTCGTACAAATAACTTGTTTTATTGAATACTGAACCTTCCACTCGGCATACTCGCCGACGGGGATTGACTACTTTTTGCTGATCTAGCCGTTTGCAAACGCGTGTCCCGCGAACAGCGGCCAGGGGGATTTCTACGATGTTGAACGTATTTCGCGCCGCGCTTGGCACGGCCCTGCTGAGTGCAACCCTGCCTGCAATGGCCATTACCGTGGTGGTCAATACCTCCGGGCTTGGCCAGCAGGCCGATTGCGAAAGCGGTGACCCTGCAGGCGCGTGCTCCTTGCGAGGCGCGATACAGGCGACCAACGCTGCCGGGGCGATCCCAGCGGAGAATCCGCCCTTCCACATAATCGAATTCGACGTCGATGGCGAAATTTCGCTGGCGTCCGATTTGGACCCGGTGACCGCGCCGGTTCAGATCAACCAGCCCGACGGAACGAATGTGGCAATCGCCTGCAGTTCCACGCTGTTTACGCCTGTCGAAGGTTTGGTCGTACCGACCAGTGCTTCTTCCGGCAGCTACGCGCTTTACAACCTCAGCATGGACGGATGTGCATCAACTGCCGGCGGCGGCAGCATCCGCTTCCTGCAGGCCGATTCCGACCTGACGATGGATGCGGTGTCGATCACCAATTCCGAGGCACTAAACGCCAGCAGCGGGGGCGCCATCCTGTTGGGCGCAGGCACCGTGAGCGCGCTGTCGAACCTGACGATCAGCGACGCCATCGCAGGTGGAGACGGCGGCGCGATCGCGAATCGGGGCTCGCTGACGCTAACCGATTCGACCATTAGCGGAAGCGCCGCCAGCGGCTCCGGCGGCGGCGTGGCGAGTGTCATCACGCAGGCTGACGGTTCCCTGAACATCGAGCGGGTGCTGTTTGATAGCAACAGCGCTGACGTCAATGGCGGCGGGCTCTACGTCACCGCAACAATCACCGGCGTGGCACAGGCATTGGCAGACAGCCGCCTGACAAACAACAGCACCACCAACGGAAATGGCGCAGGCGTGGCCGTCACCGAAGGCGTGCTTCAAATCGTCGGCACCACATTTGATGCCAATGCCGCAGCGTCAACAGGCGGCGCGGTCTTCCTAGATCAAAGCGATGCCGAAGTTGATATCGAAAACGCAACGTTCTCCGGCAACACCGCAACCACCGGTGGAGCCATCGGTGCCAGCGCGGATGTGGCGACCGGTTCGTCGGTCACCTTCAGCACGTTCATGGGCAACTCGGCCGATATTGGGGGCGCGATCTTCGGAACAGAGACCGGGATCTCCATGGCATTCCCAGGTAATGTCGAGGATCCGTTCTACAAGAATGTCTTCGCGGCCAATGTGACCCCTGACGCCGCAGTCAACGATACCTGCGCCTTCGCGCTAAACCACTCGTCGTCGCAGGGCTCCGGCTCCAACATCGCCGATGACACCTCCTGCGGCTTCACTCAGGCCAGCGATTTGCAGGGCGAGGCGACCGCGTTCGTCAGTCCCGTGCTGAGCAACAACAACCCTGAAAATGCATTCGGCGGCCTTGAGCTTCCGACGCATCGTCTCATTGCAGGTGGCGCTGCGATCGATCTTGGATCAGCCGCGTTCAACAACGGCGCTGACCAGCGTGGCGGCCTCACAGCCGACGGCGATGAAAACGGGACGGCCGTCCGCGATCCCGGAGCCTACGAGTTTGCGGGTTACTCGGCTGTGGAACTCACCATGGCCACGCTGAGCATCGCGGAAAATGCGTCGGCCCCGCTCGTGGCCACCGTCCGCCGCTATGGCAACCTGGCCAATGGCGCCCAGATTTTGCTGGCAACCGCGCCCGGCACGGCGACCGCCGGTGCCGACTACACAACACCGAGCGAAACCGAAGGGTCTTTAGCCTTTGCGACCGGCGAAGCCTCATCCGCCAGTGATCTCGAGATTGAGATTCTGGATGACGAACTGGTGGAGGATGCGTCCGAAACCTTCACGGTGGCAATCGACCGTAGCGACGCCATCACATCACCAGAAGTCGATCTCGGCGTGCTCGCTTCGAGTACCGCGAATATCTTGGACTTTGAAGAGGGCATCTTCAGTCTTTCGGTGCCCGCGACGGCAACCGAAGGTAGCTTGGTGGCGACGATCAATCGAACCGGCGGCACGGATGGCGAGGTGACCGTTCAATTGTCCACATCCGCCACGGGAACAACGCCCGCGACTGCCATGGATGACTTTCCGCTGCTCACCAACGAGCCCATCGTGTTTGGCGATGGCGACACATCGATGACCTACGAACTGGACATCGATGACGACGACTATGAGCCGGAGGACGAAACCTTCACGATCACCATCGCCATTGCGGGCGACGCGGGCAGCAAGCCCACCGTCGACCCGGACAACAACTCCACAGAGGTCACCATCACCAGCGACGACAGCGCCAAGGTGGGCAGCTTCCAGTTCCAGATATCCGATGCCAGCCGCATGGTGGCAGAGGACGCGGGCAGCATTACGCTGAGCGTCACGCGCATGGACGGAACCGATTGCGGTGCCGACGTCGTCTACGAATCGGTTGATGACACAGCAACATCCGGCTCGGACTACACGGTACCGGCCGCCAGCGCTGACCGCACCCTGAGCTTCTCGGATGGCTCCGATGCGCCACTCTCCTTTGATGTCACCATCCTGAATGACGACCTGGGAGAGAGTGACGAGCAGTTCAGCATCAGCCTGGTGAGCGTGACCCCAACCGATTGCGAAGCCGGTGCAGAAGGCAGCCTCGGTGCGCCCAACCCGTCCGTGATCACGATCACTTCCGATGAACTCGCGCAGTTCCAGTTCTCCCAGGCGAGCCGGACTGTGGCGGAAAATGCGGGCGAAGTCGTTGTGTCCGTCGAACCGGTGGATACCGTGTCCGGCAGTGCGGTTCGCATCAATTACGCGACCCAGGACGGCTCAGGCGCCAACGCCGCCACCGCTGGAAGCGACTACACCGACACCACCGGAACACTCACGTGGAACGACGGCGAAAGCGACGCGCGCAGTTTCTCGATTCCGATCCTCAGTGATACCGGGCCGGCGGAAGCCAACGAAATGTTCGTCGTCATGATCGCAGTTGAAGCTGGCGACAAGGGTGAGATTGTCGGTACCAATCCGATTCCGGTGACCATCGTCGAGCAGCAAGGAGTCCGGCTCGCTGGCGAAGCGTTCGTGAGCGCGGCTGAAAACGGCAATGCCGTGGAAGTGACGGTGGAGCGCCTAGGCAATCTGGATGGCGCGGCTAGCGTGAACGTTGTCGCCACGGCTGATGGCACGGCCACGGTTGATGATGATTTCACGGCGGCGACTCAGACCGTTAGCTGGAGCAACGGTGAAGGCGGCGCCAAGATCGCCATGTTCCCGATTACGGATGACAACCTGGTAGAGGCAGACGAGACGTTCTCGGTCTCTCTCGCCAATCCGAACGGTGTCGAGCTGGCCGCTCCGACCAACGCTACCGCGACCATTACCGATGACGATTCCACCGTGACCATGACCATGGCCACGGCATCGATCGGTGAAGCCGGGGGCTCGGTGGAAATCACCGCGGAACGTGCCGGCGCGGTCTTCCTGCCAATCTCGGTCGACATCGCGACCCTGGCCGGCTCAGCGAGCTCGCCCGAGGACTTCATGGCATTGCCAGCAGGAACGACGCTGACCTGGGATGCCGGATCCGCAGGCCCAAGGTCGGTGAACGTCAGCATTGTCGACAACGGCACGCCGGATAGCGAGCGCGTGTTTACGGCATCCATCGCGCCCAGTGCCGGCGAAGGCAATGTCGCCATTGGCGACCCGGCGCAAACCGTCGTTAGCATTGCTGACGATGATGCCGAAATCCGTTTCGCCGAAACCGAGGTGATGGTCAGCGAAGATGACGGATCAGCCACACTGACGGTCGAACGGTTCACGACCGGCACCGGCGCTGTGTCGGTGAACTATTCCGTCACGGGCGGCACCGCGACCTCCGGTTCCGACTATGTGGTGGCCAACGGCACGCTGAATTGGCCGGATGGTGACTCAACCGATCGCAGCATCACGATCAGCATCACCGACGATATCGTCGCCGAAGCCCAAGAAACGATTGTGGTCACGCTCAGTGACCCGACCACCACAGGCGACCCGGCTCCGCTCGGCAGTGATTCATCCGCCACGGTCCGTATCAATGACAACGAACAAGCCGGGTTGATACTGACAGAGACGGGAGGAAGCACGGCCGTCACGGAAGGCGGTGCTGCCGACACCATCAGCGTGGCGCTGACCAGCCGACCATCTGCAAATGTCACCGTCAGCTTCGACGCACCTGCGCGGCTTTCGGTCAGAACCGCCAACCCGACGGATGACAGCCAACTGGTATTCACGCCTGCGAACTGGAACACAAACCAGACCGTCGAAGTCTTGGCGAGCATCAACGGCACGGAGGAGGGAACAGTGACCCAGACATTGACCGCCCGAAGCTCGAGCAGCGACGCCAGCTTCGACAACCTCTCAGATTCGATTTCGGTCGCAATCTCAGACCCCACAGAACGTAGTGGCGGCGGCGGATCCGGCGCCCTGGGTGGCGGTCTGCTGATTGTCCTCGGCGGTCTGGCGGCGCTACGTCGCCGACGGCTGACCCACTAACCAAACCGATTGGCCATCAAAGCCCCTTCAGTTCGCTGAAGGGGCTTTTTTGTGGGCGCGACCAATCGCTTGGATAGCCCCTCTACGAGGCGCCTCGCTGCGGCGCTACCATGAGGTAAACACCACCGAGAGTCTTCCGTGCCTCTAGCCCTGGACCGCGATTACCTAGCTGACGAAACCGCTACCGTGGAGAGGTTGATCGCGGCCACCGCCCTGTCAGACGAGGCCTCCGTGGCCATTTGCGAACAGGCGGCGGCGCTGGTCGAGGGCGTGCGCCGGCGCAAAGATGAGCAATCGGCGCTGGACGCGTTCATGCATGAATACGACCTGTCATCCGACGAAGGCGTATTGCTGATGTGCCTGGCCGAGGCGCTGCTGCGCATCCCGGATGAAGACACCGCTGAAAAACTGATCGCCGACAAGCTGGGCGACGCCAACTGGCAATCGCATCTCGGCCGCAGCGAATCCCTATTCGTCAACGCATCGACCTGGGGGCTGATGCTCACCGGGCGCATTATTCGAGTGCCCATACGCGATGCCAAAGCCTGGCGCGGCATGCTGGACAAGTTAATCGCCGGCAGCTCAGAACCGGTGATTCGCACCGCATTGCGCCAGGCCATGCGCATGATGGGCAGCCAGTTCGTCATGGGGCGTACGATCGACGAGGCGCTCAAACGCGCCGGCAAGGCCAGCGGTCCGCGGGTGCGGCACTCGTTCGACATGCTGGGCGAGGCGGCGCTCACGGCGTCCGATGCGCAGCGGTACTTCGACGCCTACACCAATGCGATCAAGGCCATTGGCACCCGGCTAGGAAAAGCCGGCGACGTCATCAGCGGCCCCGGCATCTCGGTCAAGCTATCGGCCCTGCATCCGCGCTACGAGTACTCACAACGTGAGCGCGTGCTTGCCGAAGTCCCCGACCGGCTGCTCGCGCTTTGCGAGGCTGCACGCAACGCCAACATCGGGCTCACCGTCGACGCCGAGGAGGCCGACCGGCTGGAAATGGCGCTTGCCGTGTTCGAGCAGGTCTATCGCCACCCCACCAACCGGGGTTGGGACGGACTTGGATTGGCGTGTCAGGCGTATCAGAAACGTGCGCTGCCCCAGATTGAATGGTTGGTGGATCTGGGCCGCGAGCTGGGCCGGCGGATTCCGGTCCGGCTGGTCAAGGGTGCGTACTGGGACACCGAAATCAAACGATCACAGGAACAGGGCCTGGCCGGTTACCCGGTGTTCACGCGCAAGTGCACCACCGACGTGTCCTATCTCGCCTGCGCCCGTGGCCTGCTCGCGGCGCGTGACGTGATCTACCCGCAATTCGCCACCCACAACGCTCATACGGTCGCCGCCATCCGCGCCTTTGCGGACGATGGTCAGCGCGACCGGCCGCGAGACAGCTACGAATTTCAGCGCCTGCACGGCATGGGGGAATCACTGTACGAGGAGGTGCAATCGCGCTACGCCAACGTCGGCTGCCGGGTCTACGCACCGGTGGGCTCGCATGAAGACCTGTTGCCCTATCTGGTGCGCCGCCTACTGGAGAACGGCGCCAACACCTCGTTCGTGAACCGGATTCTCGACGAATCCATCCCGGTGAGCGAGGTAGTTAACGATCCCGTGGGCGAACTGCGCAGCGTCGCCAGCAAACCGCATCCCGGTATTCCGCTGCCCACCGGCATCTACGCCGATCGAAAGAATTCGTCGGGCCTCAATCTAGCGGTGGTCAGCGAGCGTAGGGTCGTGGCCGACGCCATCGCCACGCTCGACCGGTCGCCACCGCTGGCGCAACCCTCTACGTCTGCTGACCAGCCAACGACACCGCGCGTCAACGTGACCTGCCCCGCCAATCTGCTGCGGCATGTCGGCGCCTGGCATGAAGCGACACCGGACGACGTCCACCGCGCCGCTCACCGTGCCCGAACGGCATTTCGAAACTGGGGGGGCTGCGATGTCGAGCAGCGGGCGAAGATTCTGGAAGCCGTGGCCGATGGCCTGGAGGCGCAGCGCGCGAACCTGATGGCCCTGCTGATCCGTGAGGCCGGCAAAACCTACGCGGATGCCCAGGCCGAGGTGCGCGAGGCTGCGGATTTCTGCCGCTACTACGCAGCGCGTGCCCGCGAGTTGATGGGCGAGGCGACGCGATTACCCGGCTACACCGGTGAAACCAACACGCTTCGGCATGCGCCGCGCGGCGTCATGGTGTGCATCAGCCCATGGAATTTTCCTCTGGCGATCTTCACCGGTCAGATCGCCGCGGCCTTGGTCACCGGCAATTGCGTGCTGGCGAAACCGGCCGAACAGACCACGCTGATCGCCAACGCCGCGATCGCGGTATTTCGCAATTGCGGACTGCCCGCCGACGTATTGCACTTGCTGCCAGGTACCGGAGAAGTCATCGGCCCCAGCCTGCTCGGCGTGCCTGACCTGGCCGGCGCGCTGTTCACCGGCTCGCTCGATACCGCACGCCAGATCGCCCGGCAACTCGCCGAGCGCAACGGTGCCATCGTGCCGCTGATTGCCGAAACCGGCGGGCTGAACACGATGATCGTCGATTCGTCCGCGCTGCCCGAACAGGTGGTCAAGGATGCCGTCCAATCAGCCTTCGGCAGCGCGGGCCAGCGTTGCTCGGCCCTGCGGGTGCTCTGCGTGCAGGACGACATCGCCGAACGCATCCTGCCGATGCTGGCCGGCGCCATGCAGGAACTTCGCGTGGGTGATCCCGTTGATTTCACCACCGACATCGGGCCGGTGATCGACACCGAGGCGCTGGGACGCCTCCGCACCCACCGCGAACGGATGGACCGCGAGGCCCGGCGCCTCGCAGCAGTCCCGAGTGCCAATGCCTCCGGGCACTTCTTCCCACCGGTCGCATACGAGGTCGATTCGCTGGATCAAGTCGGGGGTGAGGTCTTCGGGCCGGTGCTGCATGTGCTGCGCTACGACGACGAGGAGCTCGACCAGCTGGTCGACGACATCAACGCACTGGGCTACGGCCTCACCCTCGGCGTGCATAGCCGTATCGAAAGTACATGGAAGCGCGTTAGCGAGCGGGCGCGGGTCGGCAATTGCTACATCAATCGCAACATGATCGGCGCCGTGGTGGGCGTGCAGCCTTTCGGCGGCGAGGGCCTGTCCGGAACCGGTCCAAAGGCCGGCGGGCCGGACTATCTGCGCCGCCTGACCACCGAGCGAACAGTCACCATCAACACGGCCGCGGTCGGTGGCAACGCACATCTGCTAACCCTGGAATAGTCCGCCTGCTCGCCGGCCGGGAACTTGTCGCCGTTCTGGCGCTCCCATCTGATGGGATGGGGGCATGCCGCTATCAGGGAAGAAAGGACCGAATCATGCCCAGGGCCAATCGCAGAGTGCGTTCACGCACTCTGCCTGTGAAGATGCTGCTGGCCAGCACCGTCGTGATGCTGTGGGGGACGACTATGTCTCATGCCGCTGATGTCACCGACTATCCGTCGCTGGTCGAGCACGCCAGAGCGCTGGCAACAAAACCTTATGAACCCCGGCAAGTCGAGTTGCCGCCGGCATTGCAGGGCCTGGATTACGACGCCTATCGCGACATCCGCTTTCGGCCGGCCAAAGCGCTTTGGCGCGGGGCCGATCTGCCGATCGAAGCGCAGTTCTTTCACCTCGGGCTTTATTACGACACGCCGGTGGAGATCAATCTGCTCACGGCCGATGGGGTGCGCCGCGTCGACTATTCCACGGATTTGTTCGATTACGGCAGCAATCCGACACCCACCGATATCGACAAGTCGATGGGCTTTTCCGGCTTCCGGCTGCACTACCCGCTGAACCGCGATGATTACAAGGACGAGCTCATCATCTTCCATGGTGCCAGCTACTTCCGCGCGTTGGGCGCCGGCCAGTGGCTAGGGCTGTCGGCTCGCGGGCTGGCGATCGATACCGGTGAGCGATCGGGCGAGGAGTTTCCCGCCTTCACCCGCTTCTGGATCGAATGGCCACGGCGCGATGCCCACCAGTTCCGGATTTACGCGCTACTGGAGAGCGAAAACGTCACCGGCGCCTACAGCTTTCTCGTCACGCCTGGCGACAGCACGCAGACGCGTGTCGAGGCAACTCTGTTTCGCCGCGGTGAGTTCGCCAAGCTGGGCATCGCCCCGCTGACCAGCATGTTCCACTACGGCGAAGAAGTGCCGCGGCCATCCAATGACTTTCGCCCGGAGGTCCACGACTCGGACGGCCTGCTCATCCACGCGGGCGACGAATGGCTCTGGCGCGGCCTGGTCAACCCGGCGCAACTGTCGATCAATGCGTTTCAGGCCAAGCAGCTACATGGTTTCGGCCTGATGCAGCGCGACCGCGACTTCACCACCTACCAGGATCTGGAAGCGCATTATCACCTGCGGCCCAGCGCCTGGATCGAACCCATCGGAGACTGGGGCGAGGGCTCGGTGGAGTTGGTGCAAATCCCGACCAAGAACGAAGTGAACGACAACATCGTCGCCTACTGGCGTCCGAAGGACGGGCTATCGGCCGACAAGCCATTGCATGTGAAATACATCATCCATTGGCAGCATGACGAGCTCGCCGGACCGGAATACGGTCGTGTGATCAGCACGCGGATTGCGCGATCGAACAACCCCGAAGGCAACCACCGTTATGTGATCGATTTCTCCGGCACTGAGCTGAATGCGCTGCCCGAGGATGCACAGGTCAGTGCAGACGTCAGCTTTCCACCGCACTTCGTCGTGGCCGAGCAGATCGCGTTTCGCAACCGCGAAACCGGCGGTTGGCGGCTGGTGATCCGCGGCAAGCTGAAACCGGATGCGGAAAAACCGGCCGAACTGCGAGCCAGGCTCGTCGGCGCGGAGCAAAAAGCCATGAGTGAGGTCTGGACCTACACGGAGCCGGCCAGCTAATGCCTGACAATGCGGCCGACGCAGCTCAAACCCATCGCAACGCCCTGCGCGCGCTGAGCAGCAACGGGCGCCCACCCCGCTTTTCCGTGCTCGCCGAACACGCTGCTGGCACGGTCATGCGGTGGTTCGGCACCGATCCGCAGGACGCCGTGCGCCAATGGCCACGGCTCAAGTTTGTGTCAATGCCTGCGCTCCGCCGCACGCCGATGGCCCCACGCATGCCGGATACGCCGCCGCGTTCCGGCCGGCCAGTCTCCGAACGCCTGATCATGACCTGGCGCCGTCTGCTATTGCTGTCGCTCGCGGCCGCGCAAACCATCTTCGCCAGCATCTACTTCATCGGCCTGTTGCCGCATCAGGGCGAACGCGGACTGGAGTTGGTCATCGGCCTGCTGTTCGGCGCCTTGTTCTTCTGGGTGTCGATCGGATTCTGGACCGCGATTGCCGGAACGATTCTGTGCCTGACCGGCATTGATCGATTCCGGATCAGCCGGCGCATTCCGGATACGCTGCCCGACAGCGATTCCCGCATCGCCATGGTGATGCCGATCTACAACGAACCGGTGAGCCGTGTGTATGCGGGCTTGCGGGCGACGATTCGCTCGATCCAGTCCAGCGAACTGGCCGATCGCGTGCACTATTTCATTCTTAGCGATAGCACCGATCCGGATACCCAAGTGCAGGAAGAAGTCGCCTGGGCCGAACTCATCCGCGACCTGGGCATGGCCGGCCGCGTGCATTATCGGCGGCGGCGCCACCGCATCAACCGGAAGACGGGCAACATCGCCGATTTCTGTCGCCGCTGGGGTGATCGCTACGACTATATGATGGTGCTCGATGCCGACAGCGTGCTCCAAGGCCATTGCCTGGAACAACTGGTCGGCATTCTCGACACCTCGCCGCAGGTGGGCATCGTCCAGACGGCGCCGATTCCGTCCAATCGCGGCACGCTGTTCGCGCGGGTGCAGCAGTTCGCATCCCGCGTGTATTCACCGGTTTTTTCCGCCGGCCTGCACTACTGGCAGCTCAGTGAAGCGCAGTACTGGGGCCACAACGCGCTGATCCGGCTGGCTCCGTTTATCAAGTACTGTGGGCTGCCCCGCATGGGCGGTGGGCCGCTGGGCGGCGCCATTCTAAGCCACGATTTCGTCGAGGCTGCCTACATGCGTCGCGCCGGCTGGGAAGTCTGGATCGCCTACGATCTACCCGGCAGTTTCGAAGAGCCACCGCCGAATCTGATCGAGGAACTCGAGCGCGACCGGCGCTGGTGCGAGGGCAATCTCCAGCATTTGCGCCTGTTCAATACGCCGGGCCTACACCCCGCTCACCGGGCGGGTTTTTTGGTCGGTGCGATGGCGTATTTATCCGCTCCGCTCTGGTTCCTGTTTCTGGTCGCAACGACCATCCAGCTATCCATCGAAACGCTGATCGAGCCGGAGTACTTTCCCGACCAGCGCGTACTGTTTCCGGACTGGCCGATCTGGCAACCCGAACTGGCGCTCAGCCTGTTCGCATCCACCATGGCCATCCTCATCGCGCCTAAATTCTTCGCCGCGCTGTTGCTTATATTGCGGGGTCAGGCGCGCGGGTTCGGCGGCGTCATCGCGTTGCTCATGTCGGTGATCACCGAAGTGCTCATCTCCAGCCTCTACGCCCCACTGCGGATGGTGGCCCACACCGGGTTTGTGGTCTCCGCATTATTCGGGCTGAAAACCAATTGGGGCGGTCAATCACGTGGCGACGGTGATCTGCCCTGGGGCGGCGCGTTCCGGCTGTTCGCGCTGCCCACCGCGGTCGCGGCCGGCGCCGGCGGCTACCTGTGGTGGCTGAGTCCGCAGTATCTCTGGTGGGCCATCCCGGTGCTCGGCCCCATCGTGCTGAGTATTCCGGTCGCGGCGAGCTCCGGCAGCCGTCCCTTCGGTCGGCTTGCGCGCTGGCTGCGCCTGTACATGACTCCGGAGGAAACCACGCCGCCCGACGTGCTGGCCTGGACCAACGAGGATGTCGAGCGCGCCGAAACGGTGGGGCTTGCCGGGCAGGTCCGGGCGGTCGATACCATCGCCGACCCCATCGTCTGGGCGATTCACTGGACCATGTCACCCGACACGCGATCCCGGCACTCGCCCATTCGTGAGCGTTTGAACGATGCCGCCCGGCGTGCACTGGACGGCGGGCCGGAGGCCCTCAACACCGATGACTGGCGAGCGTTGCTGCGAGATATGCCGGGCTTGCAGGCGCTGAGCTGGGCGGTGTGGACCAGGCCTGAACAACATGTGCAGGCCGCATGGGACACGCGGATCGAGCATCGGGCTGGGCGTGCGAGTGTCCTGGTCCGGCATCCGGATCGGCACGTGTCGCCGGAGCCACTTCAGTCCATGGCAAGTTGAAGCGCGGCCACAGCCGGCGGGTGGCCGCTGTAGATCGATTCGGTTAGGAACAAGGCGCGTGGGAGCAACTCCATGATTTCGGCGACCTGGTCGCGCCGTAGATAGGCGCACACCAGTTCTTCGAGGGCAGCGATGACCGCGAGAAAGATCTCTCGCGGCAGTTCCGGCAAGTCCGGAATCGCCTTTCGCCGGCGCTCGTATAGGGCGCGGTGCATCTCGGCGAACTGCTCGTGCCCCCAATCCCGCATCTCCCATGCGCTGCCGCCCGCGGCGTGAATCTCTAGCAGGTAACACTTGGCGAGCGAGGGATTGCTCAGATTGAATGCAAGATAAATCCGCAGTTCTGCGCGCATCCGGTCGCTCCAGCTGCCCGAACGCTGTCGATAGCGGGTGAGCAGGCCCACCAATTCCTCGTGCGCGGCCTTGTAACCGGCCAGAAAGGCGGCCTCCTTGTCCGGAAAGAGCTGATAAAACGTGGTTTTCGACAGCTTGGCCAGGCCGCAGATGTCGGCGATCGTGGTCGCGGTATAACCCTTGCGCGCCACGGAGTGCACGACGCCAAAAAAGATCCGTGCCCGCTGAGAAGATTCCACTTCAGCAGCCGACAGGTTGTGAACGCCGCGCGGCAGCGTCCATCGGGTCTTGCCGCCATCGATGTCCGGACTTTCGATTTGGGAGATGGCGGAGTCGAGATCGAAGCGCCTTCGATCACCCTCTCGCACGTGTGCGTCAGCCATAGAATTACCTGGCAAGGCGCGAATCGCCTTGCGAAGGCTCATTATGTACCGCTCAGACCATCAAGCAAACACGCCGCTTGACTCGGCCGGCAGTCAAATGACCGCGAGATGATTGTCGAAGGCGTAATCCGCTCGCTGTACCGCGGTGGCCTCACCGGCAATGACACCGAATCCGGTGGTGGCAATCCAGCCGTCATCCGTCGCGCCGGCCCCGCAGACATCGGAGATTTCGCGCAACTCACGCAGTTGCACATCCTGCCTGCCCCAAACCCCGAGTACCCCGCCCTTGGGACTGGTGGCCACAACCTCGTCATGGCCCGCCGCGATGGCCACGCTACCCACATAGCCCTTGAAGCGGCTCCACAGCGCTTCGCCGGCCGGTACCGCCGCCAACGGGGCTTCCGGCGTCGCATAGCCCAACAAGGGCGCGCTGGATGCCGGCCCATCGTCGTGCTGAAAGCCGGCGAACACGCCATCGCGATCGGCTGCCAGATGACGAATGCTGAGCTGGGGGTCGTCCAGTTGATCCCGCCGCATCACCGCGCCGGTCCCGGCATTCAGCCAGGCCAGGTTAGGAGGCCGGGTCGGGTCCAGCACCTTGGGCTGAGCCTTGTCCTGAAACTCGATGTATCCGCCATGCGCGACCACAAGATGATCGCCACACCACACGCACTGGTGGGGGTCCAAGCCGCCGGACGCAAACCGGCGAACCGCGCTGCCGGTGTCCAGATCGTAGACCGTCACCTCGCCGCTGGTGATGGCACCGAATACGGTTTCGGTCACGTACAAATGCCGGCCATCATCCGAGAACACGCCGTGTCCATTCATCTGCCGATTCGGCCCAGCATCAACGGAACGGATGAGTTCACCCGAACGGGCGCTCAGCAACCAGACCGTCTGCCCAGGCCGCCGCGGAAAGGCGGCGATGACCTGGCCATTCGGGGAAGGCGTCACCGAATGGCCGCGATGCGGAAGCGGGAACTCCCAGACGAGCGCTCCGGTGGTGTCCAGCGCGACCACCGCATAGTTGCCATCCGAACGACGGACAGCGCTGACCAACCGCGGTGTCTGCGCCGAGGCGCGCAGTGTGACCAGCCCGCCAGTGGTGACGAAACCCGCCGCCGCCAGGCCTTGCAGAACACGCCGCCGCGACAGCCGCGAGAAGGGTTCGCCCTGCGGGCCCGCCACGGTTCAGTCCCCGTCGGAGGAATTGAATCCGACGCCGGTCCGCACGGCACCGGCATGTGCCGCCACTTCGGCCATCTCATGACGAACCTGTTCGCGATCTACTTCCGGCTGGTTCAGCAAGGCCAGTGCGGTGGCTGGATGCACGACCAGATCCTTCATGTGATAACAGTCGGCGCCGGGCGCCGGATCCGGCAGCGCGGCGTCCTGGTGGTAGTCACGTTCGATGGTTTCCGGGTCCAGGTCCTGCCAGGTGTCGGTGATCTTCAGCGCGGCGTTGAGGTGTTCCTTGCAACCCGGGTAGACCTCGACGTATGCGGGCACGATGGTTTCCGACAAATCCATCAACGCCTGCGCCTGGGCGCTAAGCGTTGCGTCGTCGGCGCCTGAATCGAAGCTCTGCACAAAGGCACTCGCCTTCGTAGCATAGGTTTGCAGGTCGGTCGTCGCCTGCTCGGACAGGCTGATGCTACCTAGCGACACCGACTCGTTTGGGGTTTCTTCACTCTGACCGCACGCCGCCAACACCACGACTGCCGCCACTGCACAGACTCGATACACCGCTTCCTCCGGATTCCTGGCGCCCGCGTAAAGCACGCAGACCATGACCAAAGCGGCTATCGTCCATGCATTCAATTGAGAATGCAACGCAATTACAGATTCGCGGCCCGAGCTCCGACTGGTCTCCGACCCCCTGAGCCAGCGTCGCTGGCTCTATGCGGCGTCGACCTCGGAATCGACCTCGGAATCGGCTCCGGACAACACAGGCGGCTTCAGCGGCACGGTCTCCAGCACCCAGCTGAAGTCGGGATTCTCACGGCGGGCGGGCGGGCGGGCGACGGAATCGTGAAGGTCTTGAACCCTTCGTACGGCCGCATCGCCGCGCTATCGATCTGCCAGCCTTTTTCTTCTACATGCCACCGCCGGAAGCTCACGAACCGGTCCGCGTTGACCGAGATCTGGAGTTCCCGGCTACGCAACAGTGACCGCCGAGCACCTTCGGGGCATTGATCGAGGAGCGAACAGCTAGGTCCTGCCGCAGCAACAGAGGCAAGAAAAAGCCCCCGCCGATCAAATCGGCGGGGGCTGAATGATGCTTCTTCTAAACGCGCTCTGGCATCAATGCAGGCGTCGGCGCCGACGTAAGCCAGCAAGGCCTGCCAAGCTCAGCAACAGCGCTCCACCCATTGCACCGCTGCCACCACCTGACGTCGCGTCGGGCTCAGCGGCTGGATCTGCGGGTACTGCGCTGACCTCGGATTTCGCTGTAGACGTTTCGGTTTGCTGCGGATCGCTGTCGTTGGTGAACGTCACCATCACGGTCGGTTCGAACGTGCCTGCCGCCGTATAGACGAACTCGACCAAACCGCTGGTTTCGGTCAGATCCACCGCCCCGTCTCCATCAAAGTCCCAGGCATAGCTGGTGATGGCGTAACCCGGCGCCGTGGTGCTGGTCGTGGCGTCAAAGCCGACTTCGTGAGGCACCTGTCCGGAGGCCTGATAACCCGCCTGCAGCTTCAAGCGGGCTGCGTTGACCGGGTCATCGGACACATCGATGACCAGCACGGCCTCGTTGGTCGTTTCGGCGTAGTCCGTATTGCCATCCTGGTCCGTGACCACGACGTAGACCGAATGTGTCCCGGCGGCGTCGTAGCGAATCGTCGCAGTCGGGGAGCTGGGGTCGGTCTGCTCAATGGTTCCGTCGCTGCCAAATTCGAACCTTGGGCCGCTCAGTTCCGCGGTCGGCTCCTCCTCATAATAGGAATCAGACGCATCGCAGTGAAAGACGAACGAGTCGTTCTCATCGGCCACACATTCCAGCTCAGCGACCAACGTGCGGTCAACCGGCTCGCTGGGCTCCTCACCCTCTTCTTCAACCGTGATTGAGACAGTTGCAGGCGTGGATGAATCAATGCCGTCAGTCACCGAGAAGGTGAAGGAATCGGCTCCAGAGAAGCCGTCTTCGGGTGTGTAAATCACAGCACCACTGGCTGAATCAAAACCCGATAGCACACCGGAGCTCGGGTCCGATTCGAGCGAGTAGCTCAACTGGTCGCCGGCGTCGGCGTCGGTACCGCTCAGCGTGATATTTGCAGCCGTCTCGTATGGCGTGGTCACGCTGATCGCCTGAGCGACAGGAGGCGTGTTCACATCACCAGGCGCACAGGCTTGTGCGGCGAGGCTGGTGTAGCTACCCGCAGGCGCCAGATCGCCCGGCATGTTGTCAGGCGTCAAGACACCGAAGGCCACGCGGGTCAGGAAGCTGTGGATGCGATCCTGCTCAGGACCTGCCAACGCAGGTACATCATCCGGCGATAGCACGAAGCGGATCAGGCCCTCGGGTGTGAACTCGCTACTTTCGTGCAGCGGCACATCCTGCGACTCGCCACCCGCCGGCGTGTAGGTCAATCCAAGAACTGGAGCCACCGGGATGGTCGCATCCAGGAATGCCTCGAATTCACCCGCGTCGTCTCCGATCTTGAATTCCAACGGGTAGATGGTTCCCGGCGCAGGCGTCGTCAGGTCCGCGATCTTCAAGTGGAGCTCAAGCAGGTATTCACCGGATGCACTGTAAGGCTGAACCACGGCGAGGTACTCGGCATCCAGACTCGGCGGAGATGCCGGGTTGCCTTCGATCAGAATATCGCCGGACGAATCCGTCAAGATCCGCAAGCCAGGCGCCTCGCAGGCATCGAGCAGGTCGACCACTTCTTTCGGGACATCAGGCGGCGCCTCGCCCCGCAGGTGGGCGATCGCGTTCGGCACATTGACCATCCCGCTACCGACGATCCAGGACCCGTACATGTCGCCATTCCCGTCAAACATCGGGTCGGCGGTCACTTTCAGCGCTTCGAGCACCTCTTCGAAGTTCGCCTCCGGTACCGCCTCGAGCATCAACGTGACGATACCGGCGATGTGCGGCGTGGCCATCGAAGTGCCGCTCTTGGACGTATAGAACGGGTTGGCCGCTGGCACCGCCGCACTGGTTGTCGACTTGGCGGCAACGATGCTCGACCCAGGCGCCGTAATGTCAGGGTCACGCGCGCGGTCGTTCGGGTTGCCGGTATTGGAGAAGTCGCTCCAGCGACCGCTCTTCGTTCCACTGGCTACGCCGATGGCGCAAGGGTTGATCGCGTACGGACTGATGGAGTCCGGCCCGTTGTCATTGCCCGCGGCAAAAGCGGTAATGATGTTTGCATCGTATGCCGCTTTGATCGCCAGGTTGATCGGGGCGTTCGGGTTGAAATCGACCGGGTCGATCGGGCCGTAGGAATTGTTGGTCACGCGAAGGTTATGTTCGGTGATAAACCCTTCGTCCAGCATATAGTCGTAGGCAAGCGTGGCATCCAGGACCAGTACGACCAGCCCCATGCCGAAACCAATGAGGTTCGCTTCGGGCGCCATGCCAACGTACAGGCCATCACTCACTGCGCCCGTTCCAGCGACCGTACCTGCCACATGGGTTCCATGGCCTGACGTCAGGTCGCTGTTCTCAGTCGGAATGAACATCAACGATCGATCGATCGCCGATAAGTTCACCGCGAGCGCCGCAGGGTTCAGCTGGCCATTGAAGGTGACGTTGTCGAAATCACCCTGAAGTTGGTCGATACCGCTGTCGACAATCGCCACACCAACACCGGCACCGGTGACGCCGAAGTGCTCGCGAGCGAACGGTGCGCCTACTTGGTCCGACGACTCGGCCAGGTAGTACTCCAGCTCGTGGTTACTCCAGATCGAGCGCAGGCCGAATGACTGTCCGACATCGATGATGCCTTCGACCAGTTGTTCGGTAACCAGCGAAACCGGCAGGGCCAACAGCGGCAGGTTGTTCAGCGCGAAAGCGCCATCGGACAGGTACGCCTGAAGCGGAAGGTTGGCCGTCAGCGCGGGCAGCGCGAGTCGATGATTGTCTGTGCCGGAGAAGCTGAGAATAAGCGTGTCGGTCTGACCGAATTTGAGATTGGGGTCGACGACGACATCAGCGCCAGCACCGGACGCGGCAGACGACGTATCCCCTGCAGTTCCAACAAATGTGGCTTCACACTCGGTAAGTGATTGGCCAAAAGCGAACTGCGGAGCAACAGCCGCGACTGCTGCTACCAACATTGGTACAAGTTTCATTACACCCTCCCCAGGGAGTTGATTTGACTCGGCCGGCAGCCCTAGCGGACTGCACCAAGCGGCGAAGTTACATGCGACGAGGCCTGCGCACGGCAAGTATCGTGCCGTTATTCACGCAATGGCACTTTGGGCCTCTTGTCCCACAAATTACTACCTCAGTAGCAACTCCCTTGCAAGCGGACCCCAGCGACATTCGGCTCCTGCGTACACGCGCCCGTGCCGCAGCCACACCAGGAGCCACGGCAGCCCACCCCGCCGCTTCACCTAGCCGCCCCGTTGAACCAATGATTTTCTGACGGATGAACGGATGATTACGCTGCATCGGCCATTGAGATCCCGCCTGATGCACCTCGGTCTTTCGCTGCCTCGACCACCCCCCGGAGCGAAGAGATCGACGCTCATTTCCGCAAGAAAACCGCACTTGCTCAGCGGGGCTAGCGCAACTATCCGTGATCGATTCAGCCCGACTGACGAGGCTTGAGGCATCCCGTAGCGGGGCAGCGCCCCTTTTGAGTGCGATAACCATCTCCGCGGTTGCGTAACGGCCGCCCCCGGCTGCGGTTCACCAGCGTGCGACCAGCCTGTCAGCGCAGTCGCCACGCCGCGGTCGACATGACAGTAAAGGCATACAGCACCATGAGCGCCCCAATGGGCGTCAGGACAATGGCCAGCGACGGATCTGATTCAGTGTTGCCGACACCGCCAAGCAGGAAACCGGCGGGAACCAACCCGCTGCCCCAGCGCAGCATGACTGACGCCAAGGCTCGGCTCCGGGCATCAGTAATACAGGCACCGGCGGTCGCCGCAAAAGCCAGATTGAGCAGCGCCAGCAATGCGCCATGCGCGTGTGCCAGCACCCATAGTTCTCGGCGGATGCGCAGATCCAGGTACCACGGCGCCTTGACCAGATGCAGAAATTCCAGCGTCAGCCCCAGGAGCAGAAACATCACCAGCGCAGTCCAGCCGAACCGCAAACATGCACGCACCGGCGTGTCGCTTGTATCGATTTTCAAGCCTACTCCCCGATCTCGATTCGCTTGGCATTCGCCCGTGCCTGGGCGCGCAACTCCGACAATAGGTTGGGGTTGACCGCAGCACCAGCAATCCAGGCTGGCTGATCGCGGCGTTGAGCTGCGAAGTCACGCCAACGCCGCCACAACTTTCGCCCCAACTCGCGACGCGTAACCGCGTCGCCAATGAAATCATAGTGATCCAACAAGACCCCGAATTGCGGACCCTCAGTTCCGAACTGTTCGTCCAGCGTTCGCAAACTGTTGGCAGAAAATCGGCGAACGGCCGGGTAGCCGTCCGCGAGCGCGTTGAGTAGCGGCGGCACCAACCACAGCCGCGCAGCGCCTGTTAACGCCACGCCGTCTTGACCCGCCGCCTCGGCAGCGATTGCACGCTGCACCGGATCGCCGCCCAACAAATCCATCAGCCACTGAGGCGTGCCAGCATCCGCGGCAGGACGCGACTCCTCGCCGATCGTGCTCGCCAACCAGGCAGCGCTCTTATCAAGGTGACAGCTGCTACAGGCATCCGGGCGATCCTGCTCCGCATGGCCAACCGGGTCTGGCACTTCAATGTCGTGGCTTCGATGGATCGCCATCACCCCGTACACGATGCGCGGCATGTGGCAACTCACACAGTCGCTGGCTTCGGATTCGGCCGGGTGGCGGGTGTGCTTCGAAACATCCGCCGCGATGGTTTGATGACAATTCAGACAACTGGCGCCGGCGCGGTTCGGCTCCGTAATCATGCCTTCGGCGCTGCCGCCATGCGCCTCGTGGCAGCTGATGCAAGTCGCTTTGCCTTCGGTAAAACACGGGGTTTGTCTCAATCCCGTGTACTCATAGGCAGATAATCGCGGCGTGCCATCCGGCCAGAAACGCAAACGATATATGTCCGGCTTGGTCACCGTGCCGGGCGTGTCCGGTGAGATCAGGCTGACGTGATCCAGTAGGTCATCACCAGGCCGGTAGGTGGGACCGGTCTTCAGCCAGGTTTCGACCAAATTGGTGCGAATCGGTAGTCGCTGCGCGTGGCATTGGCCGCAGACCTGCGCCGAACGCTCGGGCGGCAACTTGCCCGGATGGACGATGCCCTCCACTTCGGCATCTTCGTTAAAGGCATGCCAGTAGCGCTTGAACGGGTTACGCATCTGCGCGGCGTGTTCGGCACCAGGACCATGACAAGATTCGCAGGCGACGCCCAACTCTTCGACCTGCGACTCATACCGAGCATTGGCTAGAAAATTCAGCCGCTCGCCCATCGCCAACCGCCGATGTAAGGCCTCGTAGTTGACGATGTTGGGCTGTGGCCCGGTGTTGTGGCAGTAGATGCAGTTGTGATTCCAGGTCGCGGCGTGATCATTGAAGCCCTGATCATCGCTATAGAGGAACGCGCCGTTCATATGTACCCAACGCTGTTCGCCCATATGCCAGAGCAGGTGCAGGCGAATATAGTTATCGCCGGTCGCCGACCCCTGCGACAGATATTGCTGGTAACGATGGCTGCCCACGGTTCGCGTGATGTGAGCCACACTCGCGACGTCGCCGCCCGGTGCGTCCAGATACTCGAAGTAGAACTGCCCGTCACGCTCTACCGGTCGGATCGTGCGCCCCCAGTACGTCACCTCACGCCCATCAAAAGCGCCAAGCACAGATGACCCGGTCGCCTCCTGCGTCATGGTGCGATGAAAGGTCCGGTGCCAGCTAGCGTAGTGATCCTGGTGACAGGAACGACAGCTATCCGAACCAGCCCAGCCGAACGGGTCGCGCTCGGCCAGCGCCACGCCGCCTGGCAGCACGGCGAGCATCAGCAGCGTCAGTGTTATGACGGCGCCGCGACGTCGAGCGGCGTCCACTTCCAGGGTGCTGGGCATTCAGCGATTCCCTTTGCCGCAAGGCGAGGTACGTAACAAGGCCCAAACGCTAACCATCCTTTGGGAATCCGGCAACACTGAAAAGCCCGAGTATTTCGGGTCTCAGGCAAAAGAAAGCCCGACGCTTGGGCCGGGCTTTCTTGCCGCATTGATGGCCAATGCGATTTTATGGCTGGGGGACCAGGATTCGAACCTGGATTGACGGAGTCAGAGTCCGTAGTCCTACCGTTAGACGATCCCCCATCTGGTGATCGTTGGGCCGGCAATTCTAGCGCCGCCCCGCTCTCACCCCAACTCGGCTAACCGATTTGGGCGAGAGATTTTCGTTCGAATCAAGGCGCGGGATTGGCGAGCAGCGGAGCGTACATCAGTACGTGCGCAGCGCAGCCAATCACGCAACGCCCAGTCGCGCGAAAAGATCCGCCGATATCAGCGCTTGGAGAACTGCGGGCGCTTACGTGCCTTGTGCAGACCAACCTTCTTGCGCTCGACCTGACGGTCGTCACGAGTGACAAGACCGGCGCCGCGCAGTGGCCTGCGGTTTTCTTCGTCGTAGTCGATCAACGCGCGGGTGATGCCATGGCGCACGGCACCAGCCTGGCCACCCGGACCACCGCCTGCGACGGTGACCTTGATGTCGAAACGACCGACGGATTCGGTGACTTCCAGCGGCTGACGAACCACCATCTGCGAGGTTTCGCGGCCGAAGTAGTCTTCAACAGCCTTGCCGTTGATGGTGATCTGACCGGAGCCCGGCTTGATGAAGACGCGCGCGGTCGCGGTCTTGCGACGGCCAGTGCCGTAATTCTGTGTTTCTGCCATGACTTATAACTCGACGGCGATCGGTTGCTGAGCGGTGTGGGGATGCTCGGCACCCGCATACACCTTGAGTTTTTTGAACATCGCACGGCCCAGCGGGTTCTTCGGCATCATGCCCTTGACCGCAGACTCGATGACGCGCTCGGGGTGCGTTTCGAGCATCTTCTGCAGGGTCGTGGCCTTGATGCCACCCGGATAACCGGTGTGACGGTAATAGGTCTTGCCAAGCAGCTTGTTGCCGGTGGTCCGTACCTTTTCGGCATTGACCACGACCACGTAATCCCCGGTGTCGACATGCGGGGTGTAGATGGCCTTGTGCTTGCCGCGCAACCGGTTGGCGATTTCGCTGGCGAGGCGACCGAGAGTCTTGTCAGAGGCGTCGACGACCAACCAGTCGCGCGTGACCTCGGCCGGCTTGGCGGAAAAGGTTTTCATGCTGCAAATCCGGAATTCAATAGGGTTCCAACCGGGGTGCCGGCTGAAAGGGCGCGAAATATTAGCCGAGCCGGTCACAATGCGCAACCGCCTGCGGGCAGAAGATTTCGAACGTGGGCCGGGCGGGAAAAATCCTGCGTCGCGGCTAGATTTTCAGTCGCTCGACAGGCTGCCCATTCTTCAGGTGCGACTCGATGATCTCGTCGAGATCCGATTCGTCGATGTACGTATACCAGGTCTCGTCCGGATAGACGACCGCAACCGGTCCCAGCTCGCAGCGATCCAGGCAGCCGGCCTTGTTGATGCGAACCTGCCCCTCGCCTGCCAAACCCTCCGCCTTGATCTTCTTTTTGACGTAGTCACGAAAGTGGTCGGCGTCGTTTTCCTGGCAGCTTGGGCGGTCGCCATCCTCGCGCTGGTTGCAGCAGAAGAACATGTGGTGCTTGTAGTGGCCCATTAGTCATCCTTGCCGAATTCGTAGGACAGCGACACCGACAGATAGGTGTCGGTCTTCTTGGTCTCGTCCGGCACGTTGCTGTTGTGCTTCACCGTGTAGGTGATGCCGGCGAATGTCGGACCGATGATGGTCAGTTTCAGGCCCGTCACAGACTCCGTATACGTGTTTTCTTCGCCCGATTCGGTCAGCAGTTTCTGCGTGAACTCGGAGGTTTCGCTGATCTCGAACTCATAGATCAGCGCGCCGCGCACAATCGCGTCGCTTTCGCGCAGTGATTCGGGCTTCTGTGATTCCTGCTGCCGGGCACCGGCGCCGAGTTCCACGTTCAGCTCGTTCCGATCACTCTTGAGTAGACGCCGACCGTAACCAACGGTTTCGGTCGTGCGCTCGCGCACGCCGCCGAACAAGTCCTTTTCGTAGGACAGGTTGGCAAACACGTAGTTGAACTCGGTGAAGTCGAAGCTGGTCTTGAAGGTCGACGAGTAGCGCTCGGCGTTCTGCTCGTTGTCTTCTTCGGCGGTGAAGATCGTGCCGGTGAACTGGTTCTCCCAGCGACCGACCTCGTGCTGCAACGCGATCGAGGTATTGATGCTCTGCGACTGCGAATTACCGCTGGTCTTCAGCACCCCCAGTTCGGCCTTACCTCCGATAGCCGCCTGCGCCACACCGGCCGAGGTCAGGAACAGAATCGTGCTCGCGAGCATTCCTACGCGTTTGATCATCGTCTAGCTTCTCTTTGTGAACTGGGAAAATCGTCGGGTAGACCACATGGCGGCGCAGATGATTCCGGCTCGGCGCCCGATGTCGGGCCGACCGCCGAAACAAGCAGCGACTCGCAGCGGCGCCAAGTGATCGAAGCGCTTGCGGCGGGCTGTATTATACGAGCGCTCCCCGCACAGCCCCAATGCACTGATGTCCAACCACCTGCTCAACGACACCGACCTCTGCGTCAAGTGCGGCCTCTGCCTGCCGCACTGCCCGACCTATGGCGTCACCGCCGACGAGGGCGACTCACCGCGCGGCCGGATCAGCCTGATGCGCGGAATGATGGAGGGCACGCTGGACGTCTCGCCAAAGCTGGAGGATCACCTGGATGGCTGCCTGAGCTGCCGGGCCTGCGAACTGGTCTGTCCGGCCGAGGTGCCCTATGGCCGAATGATCGACGCCGCCCGCGAGCACATGGCCGAGCAGAAACCCGAACGTACCCGGCTGGACCGGCTGATGGCCGGCGTGCTGACACACGTGGGTCGCCTGCAACTGATGACCTGGCTGGTGTGGCTCGGGCAGCGCCTGGGTTTCGTCAAGTTGACGCGCTGGCTGTTCAGGAACCGATCACTAGGCCGGATGGCATCGCTGTTGCCGCCGTTGGCGCGCCCCCGGTCCTGGACTGGCAGCTACCCCGCGGTGGGTGAACAACGTGGCCATGTGGCGTTGTTCCTGGGCTGCGTCTCGCGAATGGTGGACGGTCAGACGCTGGGCGATTCGATCAAGCTGCTGACGCACCTGGGCTATCGGGTCGACGTGCCGGCCAGGCAGAGTTGCTGTGGCGCGCTGGCGAGCCACAACGGCTTGATGGACCGTGCTGACGCGCTGGTGAACCAGAACCTGCAGGCTTTTGCCGGCGACTACGACGCCATCCTCGGCACCGCCAGCGGCTGCACCTGCACCCTGGCCGAGTACAACAAGCTCAGCGACCGACCGGAGGCCAGGGCCTTCGCCGACCGTGTTCAGAATGTGGACAGCTTCCTGGGCAAGGCAGACTGGTCGGAGACGGCATTTCGCGCCGATGCCCCCATAGACGTGCAGGTTCACACACCTTGCACCCTGCGCAACGTGTTGCAAGACGCCGACGGCGGCATCCGCCTACTGCAGCGGGTGCCGGGCGTGACCGTGAAGGCTTTGCCCGAGAACAACCGCTGCTGCGGCGCGGCTGGCAGCTATTTCGTCACGCGACCGCAGATGGCCGACACCCTGGTCGCGAAGAAACTGGCAGGCGTGGACGATACCGCCGCCTGCGTGGCGACCTCGAACGTGGGCTGCGCCATGCACATCGGCGGCGCACTGCGGCGAGCGGACCGCGATCAGGCCGTGGTCAACGCGGTGTCGGTAGCTGCTGCTCGCCTCGCATAGCGGGCTCCGCCTGTGCGCTGGGCATCATGAGCGAGGCCTCGAGACGCAGCATCATCAGCTCGGCAAGCTCTGCCTGGATCGCCTCACGCAGCTTCAGTTCCTCGGCTTCCTTGGCGAGCACGGCATCGGCGTTAAAGCTGTAGTCCCGTGACAGCGACAGCGTCTGATGCGGCAGCACGGTCTCGCCATCCGCCTTGACCGTGTACTGGATGGTCGTGGTCAGCTCGTATTCAATAGCCTTGCCATCGGGACCGACGGAGATGACCTGACGCTGTTCGACCAGCTCCTCGATGACCAGCTTGGCGCGAGCGTCGCGTTCCTTGCGCTCCACCTCTGCACCCCTGGCTCGAAGCGCGGCGCGTAGGGAACCGACGATTGGTGGCTCCAATGTCCGGTATTCCTGATTGACCTCGATGAACACGCTGCGCAGCACGTCTGGCAGCGGACGGCCACCCCGCAGCTGAAAACCGCAGGCGCTGATCAACGCCACGGCGAGCAGAATCGCCGGATGCCTAAACAACGATATTGACCAGCTTGCCCGGCACAACGATAAACCGCCGCAGCGGCTTGCCGTCGACGAAGCGCGCCACGTTCTCATCGGCCAGCGCTATCGCCTGGAGCTGCTCCTCGTCGGCGCTGGCGGGCACTTCGATGCGACCGCGCATCTTGCCGTTGACCTGCACGCTCAGCGTGACCGCATCGGCCACCAGCAGGGATTCATCATGCTCCGGCCAGGCCGCGTCCTCGATGGGGTCGGTCTGGCCCAGCGCCTGCCAGCAGGCGCGGGTGATGTGGGGTGCAAAGGGGTTGAGCATTTGCGTCAGGGCGATGGCTGCCTCGCGCAGCACCGCCGCGCCCTCCCCGGCGGCATCCACCTTGTAGAGCAGGTTGGTCAATTCCATCATCGCCGCAATCGCGGTGTTGAAGGCCTGCCGGCGGTCGATGTCGTCGGTGACCTTGGCAATGGTCTCGTGCAGCTTGCGCCGCGCCTCGACGGCCGAGACACCACCCTGCCCGGCCGATTCACCGGCGACCACCGCCTGCACCAGACGCCAGTACCGTCCCAGAAAGCGGCTGGCGCCCTCCAGCCCGGCATCTGACCACACCAGGGTCTGATCCGGCGGCGCTGCAAACATCATGAACAGGCGCACGGCATCGGCGCCGGCCTGTTCGATCGCCGACTGCGGGTCCACGCCATTGCGCTTGGACTTGGACATTTTCTCCAGCGCGCCCACTGTCACCGGCGCAGCGTCGGCATCGGCAACGGCGCGGGTCACGCGGCCCTTGTCGTCACGCTCTATCGTGACCTCGTCCGGTGAGAAATAGGTTTTCTTGCCATCGGTGGACTCGCGGAAAAAGCACTCCGCCAGCACCATGCCCTGCGGCAGATAACGCTTGAACGGCTCGTCTGACTGCACCAGCCCAGCATCACGCATCACCTTGTGGAAGAAGCGCGAGTAGATCAGATGCATGGTCGCGTGTTCGACGCCGCCGATGTACTGATCCACCGGTAACCAGTAATCGGCGCGCTGATCCAGCATGGCGGTATCCAGCCCCGGGCAGCAGTAGCGGGCGTAATACCACGACGATTCGAAGAAGGTGTCGAAGGTGTCGGTCTCGCGCTGCGCCGGCTCACCGGTCTGGGGCGAAATCACGTCAGTGAACGGTGCGTAGCCCTTGAGCGGCGAGCCACTGCCATCGGGCGCCAGGTCTTCTGGCAACACCACCGGCAGATCGGCCTCCGGCACCGGGGTCAACGCACCATCGGCCTCGCGGATCACCGGAATCGGACAACCCCAGTACCGCTGCCGGGATACACCCCAGTCGCGCAGGCGGAAATTGATGCGCCGCCGCCCCTTGCCGTCGGCCTCCAGGGCATCGGCAATCCGCTCGAAAGCGGCCTGGGAGTCCAGCCCCGTGTAAGGGCCGGAGTTAACCAACACGCCTTTCTGGGTAATCGCTGCCTCATCCAGGTCGGCATGACCGCCCGCGGGCTCGATGACTTGCCTGATCGGGAGGCCGTAGGCTCTGGCGAACTCCCAGTCACGCTGGTCGTGGGCGGGCACGCTCATCACCGCGCCGGTGCCGTAGCTCATCAGCACGAAATTCGCGACCCAGACCGGCACCCGCTCGCCGCTGATCGGGTGGATGGCATCGATACCCAGCGCATGGCCCGCCTTCTCCTGCGCCTCGATCACAGCCTCGGACACCGTGGAGCTGCGGCATTCGTCAACAAATGCCCGCAACGCCGCGTCGCCGCCGGCCAGTGCCTGATCCACCAGCGGATGTTCGGGCGCCACGGCCAGATAGGTCACGCCCATCAGCGTGTCCGGACGCGTGGTGAACACGGTCAGCGGCGCACCGCCGTCCACGGTGAACTGGACCTCGATGCCCACGCTGCGGCCGATCCAGTTGCGCTGCATGGTCTTGACCGCGTCGGGCCAGCCGGGCAGCGCATCCAGGCCATCCAGCAGCTCGTCGGCGTAGTCGGTAATGCGGATAAACCACTGTTCAATCTCGCGCCGCTCCACCAGCGCACCAGAGCGCCAGCCACGACCATCCACCACCTGCTCGTTGGCCAGCACGGTCTGATCGATGGGGTCCCAGTTGACGACAGCCGTCTTCCGGTAGGCCAGCCCGCGCTCGATCATCTGCGTGAACAGCCATTGCTCCCAGCGGTAGTAATCCGGTTTGCAGGTCGCGAGTTCGCGCGACCAGTCGTAGGCCAGCCCCAGCCGCTGCAACTGCTGGCGCATGTGGTCGATGTTGGCGTAGGTCCAGTCCGCGGGCGGCACCTTGTTCTGGATGGCTGCATTCTCCGCCGGCAGGCCGAAGGCATCCCAACCCATCGGTTGCAGTACGTTGTAGCCGCGCTTGCGCTTGAACCGGCTGATCACGTCGCCCAACGTGTAGTTGCGCACGTGGCCCATGTGGAGATGCCCGCTGGGATACGGGAACATCGACAGGCAATAGAATTTTTCGCGCGTGTCGTCTTCCTGCACCGAAAACGTGGCGGCCTCGCGCCAATGGGACTGGGCTTGGGCTTCGACCGCAGCGGGATCGTACGACTGGCTCATGTGTTAAAACGCGGCACGCGCCGAGAACTGGAAAGGCGCGCAAGGATACCGAATGACGCACCCCCCGCCCATGCGATCTCTGCTGGACGCCAACGGCCACGCCAGACTGGGCGTGTTCGAGACCACGCCCGAGCAGGTGAGCTGGCGCCGGGCCGCCTTTCGCAGCCCGCTGGGACGGCGCCACGGACCACTGCGCCGGCGCCTGGCCTACAAACAGTTCGAGTACTTCGGCATCGTCGCGCCGGACCTGTTCGCCGGCTGCGCGCTGGCAAACATTGGCTGGGTGGGCGCCGCGTTCATGTACGTGTTCGTTCCATCCACCGGCAAGATGGACGCGATCAGCGTTCGCCGCCCGTTCGGCATGGGGCTGACCCTCACGGATCGGCCCGTCGACGGCCACAGCCACCTCGCCACCCGTCCGGCTCGCGTACACCTGCGCTATTCGCGCGCCGGCCGGTCGCTGCAGGTTGAGACCCGCAGCGGCATCGATATCGACGCCACCTTCAGCGAGGGCCCGGAGCACTGCCAGCCGATGTCGCTCTGCACGCAAACCGCCCGCAATGGCTGGGTCTACGCCCGCAAGATCGCCGGCACCCGCGTCTTCGGCCACGTGAAAGGGGCCGGCGTGTCGCTCGATCTCGGCGAGATCGGGGCTTTTGCCCACCATGACTATTCCGCGGGATTCATGCGCCGAGAGACGTTCTGGAACTGGGCCTGCTTCACCGCGCAGGTCGGGGCGCAGCGCGTCGGTCTGAACGTGTCCTGCGGCGTCAACGACACCGGATTCTCCGAAAACTGCCTATGGATCGATGGTGAGCGCCTGTCCGTTGGACCCACGCATTTCGACTATTCCCGCCACGACCTGACCGCGGCATGGACCGTGCGCAGCGCCTGCGGGGCGCTGGATCTGCGCTTCACCCCCTGCGGCCGCCATACCGAACGGCTGAACGCCGGGCTGATCGCCAGCGACTTTCGTCAGGACTTCGGTTATTTCTCCGGCGTGATTCAGCCGGCCGGCCGGGCAGCCATGACGGTTCGCGACATCCCAGGCTTCTGCGAAGACCAGTTCGCCCGCTGGTAGCGAATCAGGCGGCGGCGCGGCGGCCTGCAGCCAGGCGCCAGACCAGCAGCGCCAGGCCTAGCAACGCAGAACCCCACCACAACGGCCGATCATCCCAGCGCATGTAGGGGGTCTGGCCCCGCACCGGCTGAACCCGGCCACGCAGCGTGGCGACCTGAAACTGCGGAACCTGCTGCTGGATCTCGCCATCCGGCCCGATAATCGCGGTGATGCCGGTCTGCGCCACCTTGAGCATGGGACGCGCCGTTTCCACGGATCGCATCCGCGCTATCTGCAAATGCTGCGGCGCGGCGGTCGAATTATGGAACCAGGCATCGTTGGTCACATTGACGAGCAAGCCGGAGCCGCGGGCCTCGCGAGCGATTTCGTCGCCGAACACATCCTCGAAGCAGATCGAGATCGACGCCGCCGTCTGCCCGATGGGGAAATGCGGCTGCCCGGCATCGCCGGTGTCGAGATTGGCGAAACGCAGATCGACGACATCGAGCAGCGGCCGCATGAAATCCGGCAGCGGAAACACCTCCCCGAAAGGCACGAGATGGCGCTTGAGGTAGGTGCCTTCGGTTGCACCGATGCCGACCACGCTGTTGAGCATCTGCGTGCGCTCATCATTGGGGATCAGCGTACCCAGAACCACGGCCGTCTCGGCGTCTGCGGCCCGGCGCCCGATGCGCGCCAGATAGCCATTGCGGATCTGCGGATAGGTGTAAGGCACGGCGACCTCCGGCCAGACCACCAGATCGGCGCCCAGTGCCGCATCGGTCATCCGCTCATACAGACCGGCAATGCGCGGCCCTTCGGAATCCCGCCACTTGTCGGCCTGCGCGACATTGCCCTGGATCAGCGCGACATCCAGCACCGGGCCGTCCGCCTCGGTCCAGCTCGAAGGCGCGGGCAGCACCCACGCAGACACCACCACCGCAAGCACCGGCAGCCCGTGAACAAGCCAGCGGCGCTGCCACAACAACGCGACCACGCAGGCCACGACAGACCAGAGCAGCCAGCTCATCCCATGCACACCCAGTACGGGCGCCCAGCCGTGCATGGACGTGTCGGCAAAGGCATAGCCGGTGGCCAGCCATGGGAAGCCTTCCAGTACGGTCCCGCGGATCAGCTCAGAGGCCGTCCAGGCCGTGCCGACGGCCAGCGGCCAGACCGGCGAGGTCGATGGCAGCAACCAGCGCCCGAACCACAGCAGGACAGCAGGAAACAGCGCCAGCACCGCTGCGAGCAGGCAGACCAGCACCACGCCTAGCCAGGGCGCGGCGTTGCCGTAATAGACAGTGGAATAGAAAACCCAATAGATGCCACTGGTGAAATGGGTGAGGCCGAATGCGAAGCCCAGCAATGCCGTGCGGCCCGGACCCTGCCCTCGGATCGCCACCAGCAGCGCCAGCATCGCCAACAGCGTCAGCGGCCACCAGCCGAAGGGCGCGAAACCCAGGGTCGCCACGCCGCCTGCCGCGGCGCAGCCAAACAGCCGAACCCACATCAGCGAGAACCAGCCCGCCGCCAGGTATTCAGTGCTCGGCCTCGTTGCTGTCGACCAGCGCCACCTGCAGGGTTTGCACGCGGCGGCTGTCCGCACGCTGCACCGTGAATCCGAACGGCCCGATGGAAATCGACTCGCCGCGCGACGGCATGCGGCCGAAGGCATGGGTGACCAGGCCGCCGACCGTGTCGAATTCCTCATCCGAGAACTCGGAACTGAAGTAGCGGTTGAACTCCTCCACCGGGGTCAGCGCCCGCACCAGATAGCGGTGCTCGTCCTGCCGCAGGATGTAGGCGCCCTCGGCCTCGTCGTACTCGTCGTCGATTTCGCCGACGATCTGCTCCAGCACGTCCTCGATGGTCACCAGCCCGGCGACGCCGCCGTACTCGTCGACGACAACGGCCATGTGATTGCGGCTGGACCGGAATTCCTTGAGCAACACGTTCAAACGCTTGGATTCCGGCACAAAGCCCGCGCTGTGCATGCCGCTGCGCACATCGAAGCCGGATTCGGCGTCGCCACCGGCCACGCTGACATAACGCAGCAAGTCCTTGGCCAACAGAATGCCCAGCACCTCGTCGCGGCTCTCGCCGATGACAGGAAAGCGCGAATGGCCGGATTCGACCACGATATCGACCACTTCCCGCAGGCTGGCATCGGCCTCGATCACGACCATCTGCCCGCGCGGGATCATGATGTCGCGAACCTGGGTCTCCGCGACTTCCAGCACACCCTCGATCATCCAGCGGGCGTCGCTGTCGATCAGCTCGTCATCTTCAGCCTGGCGAAGCGTGGCGAGCAGGTCTTCCCGGGTGCGCGGTGCGCCCCCCAGACTGCGGCCAAGCCGGCGCAGCCAGTTGTCAGAAGAATCCTGCTCGATCGAACTGGGAGGTTCCGAATCGTTCATGCGGCGTGTTGTGTCTCGTTGTAAGGATTGGGTATGCCGAGCGTCGCCAGAATGGCGATCTCCTCCGCCTCCATGATCTCCGCATCGGATGACAACTCGTGGTCATAACCGGAGAGATGTAGCAGGCCGTGAGTGGTGAGGTGCGCCCAGTGGTGGAGCGGCGGCTTGCCCTGGGCCATCGCCTCTTCGGCAACAACCGGGCCGCAGAACACCAGATCGCCCAGCAGTTCGGGCACATCGCCGTAACCGAAGGACAGCACGTTGGTGGGCTTGTCCTTGCCGCGCCATTGCGCGTTGAGGCTTTGGCTTTCTTCGCGATCGACCAGACGCAGCGTGAGTTCGCCGGCCAGCGGCAAACGCGTGTCCACCGCCGCGATCCAGCGGGCAAAGTCGGTGTCAGCCGGAGCATCATGACCCTCGGCCACACGCTGTACCGTCCAGTCGATCTGTTCGAGGCTCACGTGTCCTCCCGATCGTAGGCATCGACAATCCGCTGCACCAGCGGATGACGCACCACGTCCTTGGCCTGAAAGCGCGCAAGACTGATGCCATCCACGCCCTCGAGCAGATCCACAGCGTGTCGCAGCCCGGAGCGCTGACCTCGCGGCAGGTCAACCTGCGAGGTATCCCCGGTGACAACCGCCTTGGAGCCGAAGCCGATGCGGGTCAGGAACATCTTCATCTGCTCGACGGTGGTGTTCTGCGCCTCGTCGAGAATGATGAAGGACTCGTTGAGCGTCCGCCCACGCATATAGGCCAGCGGCGCCATCTCGATCACGCCACGTTCGGACAGACGGGCGACACGGTCGTGACCCAGCATCTCGTACAGAGCGTCGTACAGCGGACGCAGGTAGGGGTCGATCTTCTGCGCCAGATCACCCGGAAGAAAACCGAGTCGCTCGCCGGCCTCGACCGCAGGCCGCACCAGCACCAGACGGCGCACGCGCTCCGTTTCCAGAGCCTCGACAGCCGTCGCGACGGCGAGATAGGTCTTGCCGGTGCCGGCCGGCCCGATGCCGAAATTCAGATCATGCGCGCGAATGTTCTCGATGTAGCGCCGCTGGTTCGGCGTGCGCCCGCGGATGCTCACGCGACGCGCCCTGACGGGGCCATCCTCAAGCGCAGCATCGGGCGCAGAACCCGGCGCGCGCTCATCAAACTCTGCGCGTACCGTGGCCAGAGCCATGTGCACGTCCTCGGTGGACAGATCGCCCACGGCCCGCTTATGCAGATCACGCAACACGGTTTCGGCCATGTCGGCCACCTCCGCGGCCCCGAGGATCTGGAAGCGGTTACCTCGGTTGCGGATGTCCACGCCCAAGCGCTGCTCGATTTCCCGCAGATTGACGTCCAGCGGGCCGCAAAGCCGTGCCAGCCGGCCGTTGTCGGCCGGCATGAGCACCACGTCGCGCGCGGTGGGCGCTTCAGTTGGGGTTACAGAATCCATGCGAGAAAGAGATTCGCTTCAGGCGGCCACGGAAGCATTGACCAGGCGACCCCGCAAGGAGTTCGGCAATGCCTCGGTGATCACCACATCGACCATTTGCCCGATCAGCGATCGATCGCCGTCGAAATTGACCCAACGGTTGTTACCGGCACGGCCAGCCATCTGGTTCGGCGATTTCACCGAGGCACGCTCGACCAGCACCTGCTGCGTGGTACCAACCAGCGACTCGGCGTAGCGCATGCCTTGCTGGCGCACGCGGGTCTGCAGAATCTGCAAGCGCTTGGACTTTTCTTCCGCCGGCACGGTGTCGGCCAGATTGGCGGCGGGCGTCCCCGGCCGCGGGCTGTAATTGAACGAAAACGCGTGATCGAACGCGGCCTCATGGACCACGTTCATCGTCGCCGCGAAATCGGAGTCAGACTCGGTCGGAAAGCCCACGATGATGTCGGTGGACAAGGCGATATCGGGCCTTGCCGCACGCAGGCGCGCGATCTTGTCCAGATACTCGGCAGCCGTGTGACCACGTTTCATCATCGCCAGAATCCGGTCGGAGCCCGCCTGCACCGGCAGGTGCAGATAACCCGCCAGCTTGGGCACCTCGGCGTAGGCGGTGATCAGATCATCCGTGAACTCGGCGGGATGCGACGTCGTGAAACGGATGCGCTGAACCCCAGGCATTTGCGCCGTGTAGTGGATGAGCAGCGCAAGGTCGGCGGTGGCGCCATCGGCCATCGCCCCCCGGTAGGCGTTGACGTTTTGTCCCAGAAAGGTGATTTCCCGCACGCCCTGTTCGGCCAGCTGCGCGACCTCGGTCAGCACATCGTCCAGCGGGCGGCTGATCTCTTCGCCGCGGGTGTAAGGCACGACACAGAAAGTGCAGTACTTGCTGCAACCCTCCATGACTGACACGAAGGCGGTCGGGCCATCGGCGCGGGGTTCCGGCAGGTTGTCGAATTTCTCGATTTCCGGAAACGAGATGTCGACGACCGTGCCCCGCTTCGCGCGCGCCTGATCGACCATCCCTGGCAGGCGATGCACCGTCTGCGGTCCGAAGACGAGATCCACATAAGGTGCACGCTCGGCGATGGCATCGCCTTCCTGCGAGGCCACGCAGCCGCCGACTCCGATGAGCAGATTCGGGTTGCTGTCCTTGAGTGGCCGCAGGCGTCCCAGCTCAGAAAACACCTTCTCCTGCGCCTTTTCGCGCACGGAGCAGGTATTGAGCAGCAGCACGTCCGCATCGTCGGGATTGTGCGTGCGCTCCAGTTGGTGTGAACGCGCCAGGACATCGGCCATTTTGTCCGAGTCGTAGCTGTTCATCTGACAGCCGAAGGTCTTGATGTAAAGCTTGCCGCGCGACATGACGGATCAGGGCTCGAAAGAACCCGGCAGTATAAGGGATGGTGATGACAGTTTGTCGGGAAACCGCCACATGGCGGTCGATGGACTCGCTAGACCTTGCTCATCCAGTCATCGATCGACGCCTCGGTATCGCGCCAGGCCTGCTCGAAGGCCTCCCGCGGGCGGCGGTACGGGTCAGCCACCTCAGCGTTGTCACGCCAGCGACCAATCAGATGCACCCGGCCGCGCGACATGGGGAAGTTCTGGTGAATCCACCGCATATGGCTCTTGTCCATCACCAGAATCAGGTCGGACTTGGCGATCATGTCCTGATCGATTTGCCGCGCGCGATGCTCGCTCGCATCCAGCCCGTTGTCCGTCATCACCTCCAGCGCGAATGGATCCGCTGGATGGCCGACCAGCGCACCGATTCCGGCGGACTCCACGACGGCATTCGGCCGGTCGGCCAAGCGCTGTCGTAGCAGGTATTCGCCCATGGGGCTGCGGCAGATATTGCCGGTGCAGACAACAAGAAAACGATTGAACATCGGGTCGGGTGCGATCAGTTCGGTGACAGGCGCAGCGCGCGTAACGCGCTTCAGGCCGCGAAGAATATCAGAGCGCCATCGCGCTCCGCTGTATTCGGCGGCGTGGAACCAAATGAAATTGCCCAGAGTCTGAGCAGGCAAGGAGACGTCACAAGCCCGACCGGGGACGTGACGGGCGGGGGAACCCACTAGAGGGTTCTCTTACATGGACAGATCGGATCGCATCGGCTTTGCCGTTTTTTTCGTGGCTTGCCTGTTCCTCGCCTTTCTCGGCGGGGCGGCCGTCATGTTGACCAAAGTCTTCCCGTCCGAGCCGCTCTCGAACGCCTACAAGGCGGGCCGCGCACTTGTACTCCAGCGCGAGATCGAAAACTCCTACGTGCAAACGGACCAGTGGCGCGAGGCCCGTACCGACGCCCGCGGCACCACCGTCCACGACCCGGCAAAGGCTTACGCCGGCTATACCCTGTACACCCGCGGCGGCAGCACCACGGCCCATCTGATCGGCATGGACGGCGACGAAGTCCATCGTTGGAGCCTGCCCTACCGAGAGCTGTGGAACACCACACCGGATGGCCGTCCGGCTCAGCGCGATGAGCTGATGTACTGGCGCAAGGCGATCATGCAACCCAACGGTGACCTGATCGCGATCTACATCGCCGCGGCCGACACGCCCTGGGGCTACGGCATGGTCAAGCTCGATGCCGATTCCAACGTCATCTGGTCGTATCACGGCGCCGTGCACCACGACTTCGACCTGGGATCGGATGGCCGCGTACTGGCGCTCACCCATGGTTTCCGCGACCAGCGCTACGAAGTGTTCTCGTCGCTGGCGAAACCCTTCCTGGACGACTGGGTGGTCGTGATCGACGGCGAAACCGGCGAACCGCAGCAGCCGATCTCCGTTTTCGATGCGTTCTACGAATCGAAGTACCAGATCATCCTGACCGCAATCCCCTATTTCGCGCTGGAAGACCCGCTGCACACGAACAGCATCCAGCTTATCGACGAGGAACTGGCCGGCGTGTTCGCCCCGGCCGACGGCAAGGCGAACCAGGCCTTGATCTCCATGCGTCATCCGGCCGCGCCTGCCCTGATTGATCTGGATTCCGGCGAGATGACCTGGGCGACCAAGGGCCCCTGGCATGGCCAGCACTCGATCCAGGCCTGGCCGAACGGCAACTTCACCGTGTTCGACAACTACGGCCACTACACCGACGGCGACCGCAGCCGGATCCTCGAAGTGGACCCCGCCACAGGCGGCATCGTCTTCTCCTATGCCGGCAGCGACGACAAGCCGCTGGAAAGCAAGCTGCGCGCCGCCGTCACCAAACTTCCCAACGGCAACTATCTGATCACCGAATCCGATGGTGGCCGTTTGCTGGAAGTCTCGCCGCAAGGCGAGATCGTCTGGGAGTTCGTCAACCCCGTTCGCGGTGGCGACAACGACCAGTTCATCCCCGTCATGTCATCCGGCCAACGTCTGGCTGCCGATGAGCTGACACCGGAGTTCCGCGCACGCCTGCAATCCGAGACAAGGAGTTAAGTCATGAATCATCGTCAAATGAAATCCAACCCGCGTTCCCTGCAGTGGCTGCTGGCCGTGATGTTCTGCATCGCCCCGCTCACCGCTGCCCAGGCTTATGTCGGCCCCGGCGCCGGCCTCAGCCTGCTGGGCGCCCTATGGGGCCTGGTCGCAGCGCTGGGAGCCGCCGTGTTGTTTGTGGTGCTGTGGCCGATTCGCCGCGCACGACGTCAACGCAAGCTGGCCGCAGAGGCCAACCAGGCCGACACCCTGGAGGTGATGGACGATCCCGCCGTGGATGTCAGACAGCCGCAGGGGCCGGACTCCAGCCGCACGGCTTGAGCCGACGGCTGACCGGGAACCACTCATGGGATTCTTCGACTGGCCCGCACCGGGCTTCACGGCTCTGGACCAACTGATGGCGACGGCGTTGCCGGACTGGCTGCGCCTCACCATCTGGGCCGGGGTTGCGGCTATCGGCACCATGCTGCTGTACAAGTGGCTATCGCCGCAGTCACGCATTGCCGAGGCCAAGAAGAACGCCCGTGAGGCCCGCCAACGACTCAACGCCTTCGATGGCGACTTCGCCGATGCCGGGCCGCTGATCAGGCGACAGTTCGCGACTGCCTTTCGCCATGTGGGACTGGTCGTGCCGGGCACGCTGCTGGCGATCCTGCCCTTGCTCAGCCTGCTGTTGTGGGCTGAAACCTACTACGGCCACCGCCTGCCGCCACCGGATGACCCGCCCACCGTACGCACGGTGCCGGAAGGGGCCGAAACGCGCTGGAACGGCGCCCAGCAACCGGCCGAGCTATCGGTCTTCAACGGCCCCACGCTGGTCGCTGCGATCGACATGACAGCCCCGGTCGGCATTGTCACCAAACAACCCTGGTGGCACTGGCTGGCGGAAAACCCGCTGGGCTACCTCCCCGATGATGCCCCCGTCGAACAGGTCTGGATCGCGCTGCCCGAACGCCATGTGCTGCCTTTCGGGCCGGACTGGCTGCGATCCTGGCTGGCCGTGTTCATGCCGGTGATGTTCGTCGTGTCACTTCTGATGTACCGCTGGGCCAACATTCAATGAACGCGACACTCGACCCCAAACGCACCGCCAGATCCCAACCCAGCGACGCCGCGGTCGAAAGCTTCGCGGTACCGACCTGGATGCACTGGCTGAGTGGCTGGCAACATAAGCACCGAGATTCGGCCATTGGACTGGGCAATTTCGATACCCGCCTGGCCGAGGACGCAATCGCCCAGGTCGATATCAAGGCGCCGATCTACGTCGCCGGCCTGGCTCGCTCCGGCACCACGATTCTGCTGGAATTGCTGGCCGAGCACGCCGACGTCAGCACACACCAATACCGCGACTATCCGCCGGTGATGACCCCCTGGCTTTGGGACCGCTGGCTGTCGCGGGTTCCGGAGTCCAAGGAAGATGCCAAGGAAAGGGCTCACGGCGACGGCATCAGCGTCACCTCACGCAGTCCCGAAGCCTTTGAAGAAGTGCTCTGGATGGCGTTTTTTCCCGATACGCATAACCCCAGCCGCAGCAATGTGCTGAACGAGACCACCAAACACCCGCAGTTCGAGACGTTCTACCGCGAGCACATCCGCAAACTGCTGGCGATTCGTGGGGGCTCACGCTATGTCGCCAAAGGCAACTACAACCTGATGCGTCTGGAGTACCTGCTCAAACTGTTTCCGGACGCGCGCTTCCTGCTGCCCATCCGCGACCCGGTCTGGCATATCGCCTCGCTGATGAAACAGCAGACGCTGTTCGAAGCCGGCGAGCAGGCGCACCCGCGCTCGCTGGAGCACATGCGTCGCGTGGGGCATTTCGAGTTCGGGCTGGACCGCCGGCCGATGCACACCGGCGACGACGATGCGATCCGCGAAGTTCAGGACCTTTGGAAGAACGGCCGCGAGGTCGAAGGCTGGGCCAAGTACTGGGCCATGGTCTACACCACGGTGGCCAATCAGCTCGACGCCAGCCCCGCGCTGCACCGGGCCTGTCAGGTCATCCGCTACGAAGCCCTGTGCAAGCACTCGGAGCAGGTGCTCAATGCGGCCTATGCGCATTGCGAACTTGAGGTCGACGCGCCGGTCATCCACGCTGCCGCCGCACGCCTGAAGCTACCGGATTACTACCAGCCTGCCTTCGAGGCCAGCGAACTGGACCTGATCCGCCGGATCACCTGGCCAACGGCCGCTCGTTTCGGCTACACCGACTAGGCAGGGTGAGCCTGGGCGAATCACCCTGCGTCTTCGCAGCGGTATCGACGCAGCTCGCGTTCGCCGGTCAGATCGATCAGCGCCTGGCGGTTGTTGGACAACCGGTACCGGTAAGTCCGATCCCAGAAATCTCCTTCGCCGCTGAACCGTAGATCAACCCGGATCTCCTGCGGCGTGATGCGTTCCACCGACTGCACATAGGCCGTGCTTTCGTAGAACTGCACCCGGTCGGCGCCGATCCGCAAGCGCGTGTCGTTGCGGCCACTGCCGCAGTCCTCGAACTGCCGGTTCCATTCGCCATGGAAGGACGCGGGAATCTCCGAGGCGACCACGGCAGTCCGACCGTCGCAACCGATTTGCATGCTGGACGCCAGCAGCAAACACAGCGGCGCCGCCACGCGGCGTCGGCGACCAAAACGCTCGGCACCGCTCGTGAGTCGGGGGAACATAGCTCGATGGTTGCAGGGAAAGGCCAGACGGTAGTCAAAGCGAACCCGTCACCGCAAGAACATGCACCCTGCGGCGGGCGGCTTCCGCTTTCATCGACCTTGCATTTCGCGTTCCAATGCACCGGCCAGCCAACGGGATCACCCCATGAAGATTGTTGTACTCACCGGTGCGGGCATCAGCGCAGAAAGTGGGCTGCCGACCTTTCGCGGTGCCGGCGGACTCTGGAACGGAGTCCGCGCCGAGACGCTGGCAACGCCGGAAGCCTTCGCCGACAACCCGCAACGCGTCCTCGATTTCTACAACTTTCGCCGGGCGATGGTGCGCGAGGCGGCGCCCAACGCGGCGCATCAGGCGATCGCCGCGCTGGAACGTCACCATCCAGTTAGCGTCGTCACACAGAACGTCGACAACTTGCACGAACGGGCAGGCTCCACCGATGTGCTGCATGTCCATGGCGAGATCATGCTCGCCCGCAGCAGCCGCAACCCAGGCCTGAAGGTTCCGATGCAGGATCAGGACATCCGCCTGGGTGATCTGGCCGATGATGGCGCGCAGTTGCGGCCCGACGTCGTGTGGTTCGGCGAGGCCGTCCGCCACATCGATGAGAGTCTGGACCGCATCCGCGAAGCCGACCGCTTCCTCGTGGTCGGCACCTCGCTACAGGTTTGGCCAGTGGCCGACTGGGTACATCACGCCACCCGAGCCGGCGAACGCGTGATCATCGCTCCCGAACTCCGAACCTGCCCGGATCACTTCGAGTGGATTTGCGGAACGGCCTGCGACGAGGTCCCGCCAATCATGTCCCGCTGGGCGCGCAGCGCGTTGGCGGACTAAAACGGAATGTCGTCGTCACCAAAGTCGTCGACCGGCTGCGGGGCCGGCGCATTGTTGCCGCCACCACCACCGGAGCGACCACCACCGTAACCGCCACCGCTGCTGCTTCCGCCGCCGCTGTAGCCGCCGCCCGATGACGAGCCGCCGCCGAAGCCGCCACCACTACCGCCGCCTGCGCCACCGCGGCCACCCAGCATCTGCATTTCGCTGCCGATCACCTCGGTGGTGTAGCGATCCTGACCGTCATTGCCCTGCCACTTGCGAGTGCGCAGCGAGCCTTCCACATAGACCTGCGAACCCTTGCGCAGGTATTCGGCAGCAATCTCGGCCAAACGACCGAAAAACGCCACGCTATGCCACTCGGTCCGTTCCTTTTGCTCGCCGGTCTGCTTGTCTTTCCAGCTTTCGGACGTGGCGATCCGAATATTGGTGACCTGCGCGCCACTGCTCGGAATGCGCCGGGTTTCCGGATCTGCTCCAAGGTTGCCGACGAGAATGACTTTGTTGATGCCGCGCGCCATGCGAGAGCCCCTGCGAAACTGGTGTGAAGTAGCCGGATAGCCTACCCGCAGTCGCGCCGTGGTGACTACCGCAGCCGACGATCAGGCTGTCTTGAGCGTGCGCCAGGGCGTGCGAGGCGCAAACAGCAGCCAGCTTGCCAGCAGCGCACCCGCCGCGATCAGCACGCCGTTCATGCCCCAGCCGGACATGATCCAGCCCCCTGCCGCGCCACCCGTGAACGCGCCAAGAAACTGCGCGGTGGAGTACATGCCCAGGGCTGCGCCGCGCGCCTCGATCTGCGCGGCCTGGGAGACCAGCGACGGCATGGTCGCTTCCAGCAAGTTGAAGCCGGCGAAATAGAGACTAAGCGCGAATAGCATGGAGCCCGTTGCGACCACCTGGGTCATGCCAACCAACGCCACGGCCGCCATGGCAATGCACAGCAGCACCACCGCTGCCTGATGGCCGCGGCGCTCGGCCAACCAGATCAGGATGGGTAGCGGAAGAATCGACACCAGCATGGCCGGCGCAAACACCGACCATTGGTCGCCAGCCTCCATGCCCAAGCGGCGGCTCAACAGCACCGGCACCGCCACGAATACCGCGGTCATGGCCGCGTGCAGCACAAAGATGCCGGCATAAAGCGGATGCAGTGACGAGTCGCGCAGCGCCGCACGCAGGCCGCTGATCAGCGTCGTGGGTTCACGCCGCTCCGGGCGCGGAATGAGCATCAGCAGCAACAGAATCGCGACAAAGGCGAACACGGCCGCCAGCCGGAACACGCCCGCCAACCCCAGCCAGGCCGTGAGTACCGGCCCGATCATCAGCGCCACCAGAAACGCCATACCAATAGAGATGCCAAGAATGGCCATCGCCGTGGTGCGCACGCTGGGGCGGGTCAGATCGGCCAGCAGGGCATTGATGGCGGCAGCCACCGCGCCGGCGCCCTGTAAGGCGCGCCCGATAATGAGCCACTCGATGGTCTGCGCCGAGGCCGCGACCAGACTCCCCGCGAGAAACACGACGAGGCCGAACACGATCACGGGAATCCGCCCGACACGATCCGAGGCCAGACCGAACGGCAGCTGCAGCACGGCCTGCGTGAGCCCATAGACACCCACCGCCAAGCCGATCAGCACCGGCGTGGCGCGCGTGTAGTCGTTGGCGTAGGCGGCGAGCACGGGCAAGACCATGAAAAGGCCCAGCATGCGTAGCCAATAAACCAGCGCCAGACCACCCACGGCGCGGCGTTCGAGGGAATTCATCCGGACGGGGGACACATCGAGAAAAAACGCCTGTGCATGGTATCACCCGGCACGCTGCTAAACTTTCGCGCTTCCCCGATTCCACCAGCCACAGGTTTCCTGTCCCTATGGACACCATCGAGATCCGCGGCGCGCGCACGCACAACCTGCGCAATGTCGACCTGACACTGCCTCGCGACCGCCTGATCGTGATCACCGGGCTGTCCGGCTCCGGCAAATCATCGCTTGCCTTCGACACCATCTATGCCGAGTGCCAGCGGCGTTATGTGGAAAGCCTGTCTGCCTATGCGCGGCAGTTCCTGTCGATGATGGAAAAGCCGGACATCGACTCCATCGAGGGCCTGTCGCCGGCGATCTCCATCGAGCAGAAGTCGACATCGCACAACCCGCGCTCGACGGTGGGCACGGTCACCGAGATCTACGACTACCTGCGCCTGCTCTATGCGCGCACGGGCATTCCGTCCTGCCCCGACCACGGCGGCGAACTGATTGCGCAAACCGTAAGCCAGATGGTGGACAAAACGCTGGAGCAGGAGGAGGGCTCGGCGTGGATGCTGCTTGCTCCGGTCATCGACGGCCGCAAGGGCGAACACAAGCAGATCATGGAGCAGCTGCGCAGCCAGGGCTTTATCCGTGCCCGCATCGACGGCACGGTGATGGAACTGGACGAGGCGCCGGAACTCAACAAGAAGACCAAGCACACCATCGAAGCCGTGGTCGATCGGTTCAAGATCCGCGACGACATCAAGCAACGTCTGGCCGAATCCTTCGAGACCGCGCTGAATCTCGCCGATGGCGTCGCCACCCTGGCGCCGTACAACCGCGAGGGCGAGTCGATCACGTTCTCATCGCGCTACGCCTGCAAGGTCTGCGGCTGGGCCATTGGCGAGCTGGAACCGCGGCTGTTTTCGTTCAATAACCCGACCGGTGCCTGCCCCACCTGCGATGGCCTCGGCCAGCTACAGGTGTTCGACAAGGACCGCGTCGTCGCCCATCCCGACGTTCCGTTGGGTGACGGTGCCATTCGGGGCTGGGACAAGCGCAATGCCTACTTCTATTCGCTGATCGAATCACTATCCGGGCACTACGCGTTTGATCTGGACACACCCTTCGACGAGTTGCCGGACGAGATCCAGCAGGTCGTGCTCTACGGCAGTGGGCGAGATGCCATCGAGTTCACCTACCCCGGCCAAGGCGGGCGCACCCGCACACGCCGCCATCGCTTCGAGGGCATCATCCCCAACATGGAGCGCCGCTACCGCGAGACCGATTCGGTGGCCGTGCGTGAAGAACTGGCCAAGTACCTAGCGAATAAGGCCTGCCCCGACTGTGATGGCGAACGCCTGAACCGCGCCGCGCGACACGTAAAGGTTGATGGTCGCCGCCTGCCTGAGCTAGTCAGCACCTCAGTGCACGAAGCCCAGCACCAGATGACCCAGCTGGACCTGCAAGGCCGCCACGCCGAGATCGCCCGCCCCATTCTCAAAGAAATTAGCGCGCGCCTGCGATTTCTGGTCGATGTCGGCCTCGATTATCTCAGCCTGTCCCGAAGTGCTGACACGCTCTCCGGCGGCGAGGCTCAGCGCATTCGCCTTGCCAGCCAGATTGGTGCTGGCCTGGTTGGCGTGATGTACGTATTGGATGAGCCCTCCATCGGCCTGCACCAGCGCGACAACCGCCGCCTGCTCGACACGCTGTTTCGCCTGCGCGACCTCGGCAACACCGTAATCGTGGTCGAGCATGATGAAGACGCCATTCGTCTGGCCGACCATGTCATCGACATCGGTCCCGGCGCTGGCGTGCATGGCGGTCAGGTCGTCGCCCAGGGCAAGCCCGAAGACATCGAACGCGCAAGCGGCTCGCTCACCGGCGACTACCTCAGCGGCAAGCGCGGCATCGCCGTACCCGAACAGCGCCACGCGCCGAATGACAAGCAGTCGCTGATCATCGAAGGGGCCACCGGCAACAACCTGCGCAATGTCACGGTCAAGATTCCTGTCGGGCTGATGGTCTGCGTCACCGGCGTGTCCGGCTCGGGCAAATCGACGCTGATCAACGAGACGCTCTACAAGCATGTCTCGCGCGAGCTGAACCGCGCTCATCACCACGCCGCGCCGGCACGCGCCATTCACGGCTTGGAGCATTTTGACAAGGTCATCGACATCGACCAGAGCCCGATCGGCCGCACGCCACGTTCGAACCCCGCGACCTACACCGGGCTGTTCACGCCGATCCGTGACCTGTTCGCCGGCGTGCCCGAAGCCCGCGCCCGCGGCTACAAGCCAGGCCGCTTCTCGTTCAACGTCAAGGGCGGCCGCTGCGAGGCCTGCCAGGGCGATGGCGTGATCAAGGTGGAGATGCACTTCCTGCCGGACGTCTACGTGCCCTGCGATGTCTGCAAGGGCGCGCGCTACAACCGCGAGACGCTGGACATCCAGTACAAGGGCCGCAGCATTGCAGAGGTGCTAGGCATGACGGTCGAGGAGGCCACGGATTTCTTCCAGCCCGTTCCCGTCCTGCGCCGCAAGCTGGAAACCCTGATGGAAGTCGGCCTGTCCTATGTCAAGCTCGGCCAGAACGCGACCACGCTGTCCGGCGGCGAGGCGCAGCGCGTCAAACTCGCGCGCGAACTCTCCAAGCGCGACACCGGAAAAACGCTCTACATCCTCGATGAACCCACCACCGGGCTGCATTTTCACGATATTGCCCAGCTGCTCGGGGTACTCTCCAGACTTCGGGATGCCGGGAACACGGTGGTCGTGATCGAACACAATCTGGATGTCATCAAGACCGCTGACTGGATCATCGACATGGGTCCGGAAGGCGGCGACGGCGGCGGCATGGTCGTCGCAACCGGCACGCCGGAAGACGTGGCCAATGTCGAGGCCTCCCACACCGGTCGCTTCCTGCAACCGCTGCTCCAGCGCGAGCCGGAACCGGCATGACCCAGTACACCCGCTCCGAAATCCGCGCCAAGGTCTGCGACCTGCGGGCCGAACACCGCCAGCTCGACCTCGCGATCATGGAGATGGAAATGCTGGTCTACTGCAACCAGCTGGAACTGCGACGCCTCAAGAAGCGCAAGCTGCAACTCAAGGACGCCATCTCACGATTGGAATCGATGATGATTCCGAATCTGGATGCTTAGGGAAACACCGATCTATTCCCGCCGCCAAGTTGCCGCCTGAAAACAGGCCAGGCAAGGCGCGAGAAGTGAAGTTTGGTCATTCCAAACAAGCGACGAGCACCCATTCGCCGGGAGCTAATTGAAACCGCCGAAGGCAGGCCCGCAAGGGAAGGCGCATGGACGCGCCGACTAACGCCGCAGGGCCTGTTTGCAAGCGCAATCCGTATAGAACGGGCCGGTTTTCCCGCAAGCCTGCGCTACGTATAGCGATTAGGTGCCCACACCCGTCGGCGTGTCGGCCGATTTCCCGTCGTCCGCAGGCTCGACTTCACAACCGCTGATGTCTCGAACG
>NZ_CAXRDQ010000032.1:0-38094 GCF_964229365.1 Abyssibacter sp.
TATTCGCAGCTCGACCCTGGATGATGCCGCCGAGCGATCGGTGCGCACGGCAGAAGACCTGGCCGCGCTGCAAACCGTGGCCGGCGTGGTTGAGGTGGCTGCGGTGCAGCAGGTTCCGTTCGGCAATTCGTCGTGGAATTCCGGCTTGAGCGTGGAGCGGGGCGCACCGCCGGTAACCGGTGCCACGAACTACTTCGATTCGGGCAACCTGGTGAGCACGCTGGGCTTGAGGCTGACGGCCGGGCGTGATTTCCGCCCGGATGAGTACATCGAGTTCGATGCGCTTTTTCGCGCGGATGTCGAGGTTGTCGGTTCGGCGATCATCACCCAGGCTCTGGCCGACAAACTCTGGCCGGACGAGCCGGCGCTGGGCAAGTTCTTTTACACCGACCAGGACCCGATTCGCGTCATCGGCATTGTCGACACGCTCATTCGCCCTTCTTTCCGCGCCGTCGCGGACGCACCCATGAGTGTGATCTATCCGGTGCGCAACACGCCGGGGCTGCAATACCTGATGCGGGTCCGGCCACCGGCTGATCTGGACGCCGTGCTGAAGCAGGCGGAGACGGCGCTGCGTGAGGTCCACTCGGGTCGCTTGATCTCGCGGGCGGAAACCTTCGAGTCGATGCGCGAGCATTTCTTCCGGGGTGACCGGGTCATGGCCATGCTGCTAATCGGTGTGATCGTGGCGCTACTCGTCGTCACGGCGCTGGGTATCGTGGGGCTGGCCAGCTTCTGGGTGCAAGGGCGCCGCCGCCAGATTGGTATTCGCCGCGCGCTGGGTGCCACACGTGGCTCGATTCTTCGCTACTTTCAGCTGGAGAACTTCCTGATCGTCACCGCCGGAGTTGTGACCGGCATGTTCGCTGCCTACGGGGTCAACGCCTGGCTGATGCAGCACTACGAGCTGTCGCGCCTGCCGATGTACTACCTGCCCATCGGCGCCATCGGGCTCTGGGTGCTCGGGCAGCTGTCCGTGCTATCGCCCGCGCTGCGTGCCATGCGGGTACCTCCGGCGCTGGCAACCAAGGCGTGACGTCATCAAAAATGGCAGGCTTGCCAGCGCAATCAGAGTTTCCCTAGATGTCCACCGTACTGATCATCGACGACAACCACGCGGTTTGCGAGGCACTGGAGCTGCTGCTGTCGCTGCAGGCGATCCGGGCCTTGAGCGCGGAGACCCCCGAGGCCGGTTTGCGACTGCTGGACGCGTCCGATGTGGACCTGGTCATCCAGGACATGAACTTCACCGAGGACACGACATCGGGCGAGGAGGGCGAGGCCCTGTTCCGGCAGATTCGCGAACGTCATCCCGATCTCCCGGTCATTCTGCTCACGGCCTGGACGCATCTGGAATCCGCGGTCGAGCTGGTCAAGGCCGGGGCGGCGGACTATGTCGCCAAACCCTGGGATGATCAGAAACTGGTGACCACAGTGGTCAACCTGCTCGAGCTTTCGGAATCCACCCGCGCTGTCATGCAGGTTCACCGCGAGCGCCGCCGCCGTCGCAGCGCGCTGGAATCACGCTACGACCTGCGCGGCGTGGTGTATGCCTCCGATGCCTCCGAGCGCGTCGTGGAGCTCGCCTGCCAGGTCGCGCGTTCCGAGATTCCCGTGCTGATCACCGGCCCCAACGGTGCTGGCAAGGAGCGCATTGCCGACATTGTTCATTCGAATTCGTCGGTCAGCGACGGCCCCTTCATCACCGTGAACTGCGGCGCCTTGCCGGCCGAGCTGATCGAGGCCGAGCTGTTCGGGGCCGAGGCGGGCGCCTACACCGGGGCGAACAAGGCGCGGCCCGGCCGGTTCGAAGTCGCCGACGGTGGCACGCTGTTTCTGGATGAAATCGGCAATCTGCCGCTGTCCGGTCAGGTGAAACTGCTGCGTGTGCTGGAAACTGGCCGCTTCGAACGGCTGGGGGCCTCGCGCACGCTCAAGACCAAGGTGCGTGTGCTTAGCGCGACCAATTCGGACCTGCCGGCGATGATTGCCGAGGGCAGCTTTCGGGAGGATTTGTACTACCGGCTGAACGTGATCGAATTGCGGCTGCCGCCGCTCACGCAGCGCCATGAGGACATCCTGCCCCTGGCCGAGCACTTTCTCGGCGGCGAGGCACAGCTGTCCGACGAGGCCCGTCGTGCGCTGGAACAGCATCGCTGGCCCGGCAATGTGCGCGAGCTGCGCAATGCCATCGAGCGGGCGCGGCTGCTGTGCCGTGACGGCGTCATCCAGCCCGAAGACCTGAATCTGCCACGGCAAGCGGCCGCGGAATCGCATCGCAATCTGGACGAGCCCGATCGGGCCTCCATCGAGTCGGCACTGGACGCTGCGAACGGCACCGTCAGCCGCGCCGCACGTTCCTTGGGGTTGTCGCGCCAGGCGTTGTACCGTCGGATGGAGCGCTTCGGCCTGTCGACAGATTGAATGATCCGATCTCCCCATCGCGCGGCATGAAAACCCGTCGGCTCTCGCTGGAAGGCAAGCTGGGTGGCTTGCTGTTCCTGGTATTCGCGCTGGGCGCCACGACCGGCGTGTGGCTCTGGCGCTGGCTGGGGGATGGCGGCGCGGTCGCACTGGGGATCGGTGGCGCTGGCGTGGCGATCTCGCTGCTCCTGGCCCGGCCCGCGGTGCGCCGGATTCGCCGCTTGCTGCGAGCGCTGCAGGGCGCGGTGGCGAGCTACCGGGACGGTGATTTCAGTATTTCCACGGCCGAGGACGGGGGCGACGAACTCAGCGAACTGGTCGAGTTGCACAACGAACTCGGGCGCACGCTGCGAGAGCAGCGCCAGCACCTGGTCCAGCGCGAATTGTTGCTCGATACCGTGGTTCAAAATACTCCGGTCGCGCTGGTCCTGGCCGACCACGGTGGCCGGGTCGCGTATTCGAACCTCGCCGCCCGCAAACTGTTCAACGACGGCAAGAGCCTGGGCGGACTGGATTTTCTTCAGCTCGTGTCCGCATTGCCATCCGAAGTCAGCGAGTCCGTAGCCGGGGGCGAGGACAGCCTGTTCAGCCTGATGCTGGACGGAGCCGAGGAGACCTTTCACATCTCGCAGCGAGGATTCCGCCTACAGGGGCGGGCGCATCGCCTGTACCTGTTCCGGCGAATGACACGTGAGCTTTCGCGGCAGGAGGTCGCGACCTGGAAGAAGGTGATCCGAGTGCTGAGCCACGAGCTGAACAACTCGCTGGCGCCCATCTCCTCCATGGCGCATTCGGGCGCTGAGCTCGCCAAGCGGGGCGATGTGCAGGCGATCCCGCGAGTGCTGGATGCCATCGCAGAACGTGCGCGACATCTGCATGGTTTCGTCGACGGCTACGCCCGGTTTGCCAAACTGCCGACGCCACGCCTGGAGTCGGTGGGCTGGAACGAGTTGGTCGACACGTTGCTGGCGCAGGTGAACTTCTCGGTGCCGCAGACGCTACCCGACAGCCCGGTGTGGATGGATCGTGTGCAGTTCGAGCAGGTGCTGATCAACCTGATCAAGAACGCCCACGAAGCGGGCAGCCCCGCAGAGTCGGTGGAACTGGTCGTGTCGCAAGCCGGGCGGGAATTCCGCATCGATGTGCAGGATCGCGGCAGCGGCATGAACGAATCCGTCCTCGCCAACGCCTTGCTGCCGTTTTACTCCACCAAACGCAGCGGCACCGGGTTGGGACTGGCGCTCACACGCGAGATCGTCGAGGCGCATGGCGGGCGGTTGCAGCTGTCGAACCGGGCGACGGGTGGATTACGGGTGAGGATGTTCTTGCCTGCCATGCCAGGACGGTAGCTGGCCCATGGCGGGTGCCGGTGTGACCGAATCAGCGGCAGACACCGAATCCGCCGCGCCAGTCCAGGTGAAAGTGATCCCGATGCGCAGCGTTGTAGTCGGGTCCCAGCGTCGTGGAGAACAGATCGCAGGCACCGTCATGTACGGCGCGCAGGAACTCGCCATTGGTGTCGTCATTCCAATGCGACGCGACCGTGACCCGCTGGCCGTCTGACAGGCGAAACCCGGCGACATCCCAGGCATTGGCGGTGGCGTGTTCGCTGCGTCGGCCGCCTTCACGGTTGTAGAGATTGCGGCAGGCGTAGGACCCGAAGTGGTCGATTCGCCGGATGTCCTGTCCGAATGCGTCCTGCGCGGCTGGCTGCACGACGTGATGCTGCCATAGGGCGATGGACGCAGCCATGCGGCAGGTGACGCTGAAGTGGCCGGAATACGCCACCGGACCGGTGTCGATGCGGACGGCGTCGTATAGCCCGCAGCCTTCACCGGTGGGGCGATCCTCAAGAACGGCGTAGCGCAGGTCGGTTTGCTGCAGAAATCGCAGGCAGGCTGCTGGTTCGTCATCAAACTGGCCGAGCTTGTAGCCGGTGAGCCAGTTGGGCGGTGTCGCCGGGGACAGCGGCGCCCATGGGAGATGGCGATCCGGGATACGCAGGCCGGATCGCCACGCCAGCGCGGCGCACAGAACAAGCAGCAGCAGGAGAAACAGGGTCCGGAACATGCCGGATTTGGACCCCTGCAGACGCGATTTTGCTCAGTCGGACAGGTAGCGAACGTCGGTGAGCTGCTCGGAGACAGACCACAACCGTTCGCCGATGACCGAATCGCGCGCCTGTTTCCGGCAGCCGACCTTTTCAGGGTGGCCGCGCATTTGCTGCAGGCCGTCCGGCCCGATGTAGTCGCCGCTGGTCACGTGACTGGCGGTGGCAGCGTACAGCGAGGGCAGCGCGCCCATTTTCGCGGGTTGCCCGATCACGGCATTGCCGATAGTCATCACTAACCGCTCGATCATCGACTTGCGCTGTGCGGCCGCGACGAACTGCAGATTGGTGGAGGCGTAACCCGGATGCGCACCGGCAACGATGATGTTGCGCCTGGCTGCAATCATCCGCCGCGACAACTCGAACATGAAGGTCAGATTCGCCAGCTTGCTGTCACCGTAAGCCTGCCAGCGCTTGTAGCGACGCTGCTCCCAGGCGAGGTCGTCGAAATTGATCGCCGGTGTCCAGCGGTGCGCCATGCTCGCGAGGCTAACAATGCGGCCGCCATCGCGGATCTGGTCCAGCAGCAGGCCGGTCAGGGCGAAATGGCCGAGGTGGTTGGTGCCGAACTGCATCTCGAAGCCGTCGGCGGTCTTCGAGTAGGGCACGGCCATCACGCCTGCATTGTTGATCAACAGATCGATCGGCCGGTTCTCGAGTCCGCTCGCAAACGTCCGCACGGACTCAAGACTGGCCAGATCCAGCGGCGCGAACTCGATGCTTGCGTCGTCGACCTCGCCACGCAGAGCATCCATGGCCTGGGTGGCCTTGGACTCGCTGCGGCAGGCCATGATCACCTGGGCACCGGCGGCCGCGAGGGCGCGCGCGGTGTGATAGCCCAGCCCGCTGTTGGCGCCGGTGACCACGGCGGTCTTGCCGGTCAGGTTGGGGATGTCCGTTTCCGTCCAGTGCGTCATTGCAAGCCTCAGCGGTGAGAAGGGGTGCGTAGAACTAACACGTTCGCGGCAGGCTTTACATGGCAGCGCGACAAAATCAGTGTTTCCTTAAACCGAGCGAAGGATCGTCACTGGTTTGATTGCTCCCACGGTTTGCCCGACATGTTCGCGATTGCCCGGGCGCCATGAATGACCGCCAGCACGGTCACTGATGATTCGTGGACCCAGTAGAGCCTGCGGTAACCGTGATGAATCAGTTCGCGAATCTCTTCGGTGGTTTCGCTAGCTTCCGGAACGACGCGACCGCGCCGAGGAAGCGCCGACAGCAATTCGACTGCCGCCAGCAGCGCCGTGACGAAATTGGCCGCATTGCCAGGAGAGTCTCAATCTGAGCGGCGACGAACACCAGGGCCAGTCGTCCGTCGTCCGTCTATGCGGCGAACTGCGCCTTCATTGCCTCGACAAACGCCCCGAACTGATCCCCTGGAAGATCGTTCACGCCGGCGGCTGCCGCGCGGCCCCCTCCGGTCGGGAATTGCCGGCAAAGCTCATCAGCTCCGGACTTGCGGTTCAGCGGCGCGCGAACGCTGATCAGGTAGTTGCCGTTGGCCTTCTCGGTGAGCACCGCGTGGGCACGATCCGGAGACGCATTGGCCAGCGCGTTGCCAAAGACGCCGCTGACACGCCTGGCCCAGGGCTCGTCGGGCAGGATCAGGAAAGCCGCATCGTCGTTGGACGCCGGGTCCAGCGGTGTTGATTCGGCGCTGGTCATGTCGGCCTTGTAGCCGGCAATCAGCGTCTGCGAGGTGTCCGGTGCATCGCGCAAGAAGCCGAGCGGCGAGCGATGCTGCACGGCTTCCCGGTACAGGGCTTCGGGCGTGAAGTGCAGATCATCCAGGCTGGAGCCGTAGCCGTTGTAGTTCATCGCGATGCCGAGCTCCTCGAGCTGATCGAGTGCGTCGGCGGATAGATCCGTCTGCTTCGCGAGGGTGTGGGCGCTCACCGACAGGTTGTCGCCGAACGCGCCGACCAGCGCCCATTCCACGAAGGCGTTTTTCAGCTCGCCATTGACCAGCAGGCTGGTGCAGACATCCGAGGCCGGATTGATGTGCGCGTTCAGGCCAGGGTGGTCGGGAATCTCGCCCGCATAGTGATGATCGACGTAATGCACCTGGGCGCCGCCATCCAGCAGCCGCAGGACATCGTCACGGTTCTTGTCCAGCGACACGTCCAGCACGGTGACGCGATCGCCCGAACCGGCCTCGATACGCTTGACCAGGCTGATGTCGCGCTTGACGCCGGTGATCAGCGTCGCATCACGCGGCTCGGCCAGCCGAAGCTGGACGAGCGCGCAAACCCCATCTGCATCGCCATTGAAGGCGTCAAAATCAGACATTAATCAGGACCTTACTGGGTGCTTTGATAGTAGTCCATCAAGACTTTGGCGACTTCTGGACGGGAGAATTCTGGCGGCGGCGCCATGCCCTTGCCGAGCATTTCACGCACCTTGGTGCCGGATAGCAGCACGAAGTCTTCCTTCGCGTGATCCGGCGCCTCGCGCATCATCACGACCTTGTCCAGCTTCTTGGAGTAGGCGGTGTGGTCGGCCTCGAAGATCTCGATGTCCAACGCGCCGGCCGGCACCTTGTCCTGGAAGATGGTCTGCGCGTCGAAGGCGCCGTAGTAGTCGCCCACACCGGCGTGGTCGCGGCCGACGATCAGGTAGTTCGCACCCATGTTCTGGCGGAAGACTGCATGCAGCACCGCCTCGCGAGGGCCCGCGTAGAGCATGTCGAAGCCGTAGCCGGTGATCATCACCGTATTCGGCGGGAAGTACTGATCGACCATGGTGCGGATGCAGTTGTCGCGCACATCGGCCGGGATGTCGCCCTTCTTGAGCTTGCCCAGCAGCATGTGGATGACGATACCGTCGGCACCCAGGCGCTCCTGGGCCATACGGCAAAGCTCCTCATGGGCGCGGTGCATGGGGTTGCGGGTCTGGAAGGCGACAACCTTGTTCCAGCCGCGTTCGGCGATCTCGTTGCGGATTTCCACGGCGGTGCGGAAGGTGGCCGGGAAGTCGGCAGCGAAGTAGCTGAAGTTCAATACCTGAATCGACCCCGACAGCAAGGTGTTGCCCAGGCTCAGGAAGGTGGAGACGCCGGGGTGGTCGCCGTCCAGCGTGCCGAAGATCTGCTCGGCCATGGTCTTGAGGTCATCGTCGGACACGGTCTCGACCGCGGCGACATCCATCACCGCGAGGATCGGGTTGCCGTCGACATTGGGGTCACGCAGCGCCAGCTTGCCCGTTTGCACATCGGTGGTCTGGGTCAGATTCATGACCGGAACGGGCCAGAACAGCCCGTCGGTGGTTTTCAGGTCTTTGGCGACGGACAGCGCGTCCGCCTTGTTCATGTAACCCGTCAGCGGGTTGAAGTAGCCGCCCGCCATCATCACCGCGTTGGCGGCGGCGGCGGAGTTCAGCAACAGGCTGGGCAGGGATTCGGCTTCGGCGAGCAGGGCGGCGCGGGCGGCGTCGTCTTCGACGTACAGCGGGTTCAGGGTTTCGGAACCGTGCGGCTTGATCATGGGGTTGTCCTTGTCGGTTGAATGCTTGGAGGGCGGGGTGCGGTTCAGGCCGGCAACACGCCGCGCTGCTTGAGCAGATCGATCACGGCGATGACCTCGTCTTCCAGGCTCATCTCGTGGCTGTTGAGCACCAGTTCTGGCTTCTCAGGCGCCTCATAAGGGTCGCTAATCCCGGTGAAGTTCGGGATTTCGCCGGCGCGGGCCTTCTTGTAAAGGCCCTTGGGGTCGCGCTCCTCGGCGACCGCCAGCGGAACGTTGACGTAGATCTCGATGAAATCCATGCCATCGTCTTCATGCAGCTTGCGGACGATGTCGCGGTCCGTCCGGTAGGGGCTCACGAAGCTGGATAACGCGAGCACGCCCGAGTCGACGAACAACTTGGCGATTTCGCCGATGCGACGGATGTTCTCAGCGCGATCTTCGGCGGAAAAGCCGAGATTCTTGTTGATGCCGTGGCGCACGTTGTCGCCGTCCAGCCGATACACCAGCCGGCCTTGCGCGAATAGCGCCTGTTCCAGCGCCACGGCGACCGTGCTCTTGCCGGAACCGGATAGCCCGGTGAACCAAATCGTAGCGCCTTTCTGGCCCAGCAACTGGTTGCGATTGTCCCGGGTGACGTCGCCGTCATGCCAGGTGATGTTGGTGGCCTTTTGATCGTTCATGCGCGTGCTGCCCGCTGGCTGGTGAAGGAGAAGCGCAAGTCTAGGCTGAATCGAAACATTCTAAAAATAGATAAAAAAGATATGATCAATGCAGAAAAGAGAATGGTCATGGCATGAATCTGAATCATCTGGCGATCTTCCGGGCCGTGGCGCAGGTGGGAAGCATCACCGGAGGCGCCGCGCAGCTCGGTATTTCGCAATCGGCTGTCTCACGCCAGCTCGCGGAATTCGAGCAGCGTCAGGGCGTGCTGCTGTTTGACCGGCTGCCGCGTGGCGTTCGGCTGACCGCGCCGGGCCGCGTGTTGCTGGACTACGCAGATCGGCTGTTCTCCATCGAGGCGCAGGCCAAGCAGGCGCTGGACGACATGCGGCATCGCCGCCAGGGACGGCTGGCGATCGGTTCCAGCCGCACCATCGCCGCCTATATGCTTCCGCGGGCATTCGCGGCCTATCGGCCCGCCAACCCGGGCGTGGAGTTGTCGCTGGCGGTGGAGAACACCGACACCATCGAACGCAAGCTGCTGGATGGAGAGATCGACATCGGCTTTGCCGAGGGCGTGGCGGATGATGCCGCGCTGGACTACACCGTCTTCGCCCACGACGAGCTGGTGCTCATCGCATCGCCTTCGCATCGGCTGGCCGGGCGCTCCGATGTCGCCTTGGACGAGCTGCAGGGTGAGGATGTGTTGATGCACGAAACCGGCTCCGGAACCCGCGCCGTGACCGAACAACTGCTCGCCGAGCGGCGGTTGCGGCTTCATCCGGCGATGACCCTGGCCAGCACCGAGGCGCTCAAGCAGACCGTGGCGGCAGGCGTCGGTCTTGCCTTTTTGTCCTCTCAGGCCATCCACATGGAGCTGGCAGCCGGTCTTTTGGTGCAAATCCGCATCCGGGGCGGCCCGTTCAGCCGGCCCCTTTACCGCGTCTTGCCGCGGAGCTCGTCGTCCAGTCCGGCCCTGCGCAGCTTTCTGGAAACCATTGGCGCCTGTTTCCTCCCGTCGGCCGGATCGGCGACCATGTCCGGATCAAGGTCATGAGACGCACCATGCGCGCAAGATTCATCCGCCGAGTCAGTCCGGTCGCACTGGCATTGCTGGTCCTGGTCGCCTGCTCCAGAAGCGACGAGCCATCGTCGACCCAGGCAGCCGATGCCGACGACAACAACGCGAGCATCGCCTGGTTTGACGGCACGGTGGACGACGCACTGATCGCCGCGGAGGATCGCCGCAAGCCCGTCTTTCTGTATTGGGGTGCCAAGTGGTGCCCGCCCTGCATGCAGTTGAAGACCACGGTGTTCAACCGGCCGGCGTTCATCGAAACAACGCGTCTGTTCGTTCCGGTCTACCTGGACGGTGACACCCCGGGCGCGCAGCGCTGGGGCGAACACTTCGGCATCGTCGGCTATCCCACCTTGATTGTTCTGCGACCGGATGGAACCGAACTCACGCGGATTAGTTCGGGTATGGATCTGGAGGCCTATCCCCGTGTGCTCAAGATCGCGGCCAGGCAGACCCGGCCCGCCGAAGCCCTGCTGACCGCGGCCCTGGCCGAGCCGGACAGCCTTGCCGTGGCGGACTGGGACCTGCTCGCCAACTACGGCTGGTGGGTCGACCGCGGCACCCTGCTGGGCGAGCGGAGCATGGCCGAGGTCATGTCGCAGCTTGCCCAGGGTGCACCAACAGCCGAGTTACAGGATCAGTTCGCATTGCTGCAATACGCGGCGTTGCTAAGCGCCTCTGACGATCCCGAAACGCTGCTCACGGCAGCACAGCAGGAGCAGGCCCGAATGCTGTTGCTGCGGCTGATCGAGGCGCCTGCGCGATTGCGCGCCAATATCGACACCCTGAACTATTTCGCCGTCGGCCTGGTGATGGCGTCGGCGGCCGACGCCGAGCGACGCGAAGCACTGGCCGAGCGGCTGGACATCGCAATGCGGTCCGTCGGCTCAGCGGATGGCTTCACGATCAAGGACCGGCTCTATGCCCAGCGCACCCGCGTTGAGCTCGTCAAGGCACTGAATCCCGACGCGCCGATCCCGGCAGCAATGATCGCTGATGTGCGCGAGACCGTGGCCTGGGCGGACCAGGCCGCCGAGACGCCGCAGGAGCGCCAGGGCATGGCCAACTACGCCACCTACACGCTGGAGTCCGCGGACCTGCAGGCGGACGCCGAAGCGTTGCTCCTCAAGGAAATCGAGCGCTCGCCCGATGCCTACTACTTCATGCCGACGGTCGCGGAGTACGCCCAGGAACGGGGAGACACCGATCAGGCGCTGACGTGGTTGGAGCGTGCCTACGAGGAGTCCAGGGGGCCAGCCACGCGGGCCCAGTGGGGCCTGATCTACGTCGGTGGCCTGTTGGACATGCGTCCTGCCGCCACCGACCGGATCGAGCAGGTCATGACACAAATCATCGAAGAGTTGGCCGCCGAGCCGTCGGCGTTTTACCAGAGGACGCGGATGCGCTTCGTCCGGATTGATGGCGAGCTGAAGGCATGGGCCGAGCGCGAGGATGTGCAGCCCGCATTGCAGACACTCAATATGGCGATGGGCCGTGTTTGCGAACAGCTGCCCGAGGCCAGCGACATCCGAACGGATTGCGATGCGTTGTTTGGGGGCAACGCCTGAGACGAGCCGATACTGAACAGGCGGTTCCGAAGGTCTCCACGGGTGAGAGCCGAGTCCGAGGGCACCGACGAAACATTTCCAACGTCCCATCCATCTCGGGCGGACGCACCCGCCGCTCGGAGTCGCGGAACGGTCAGATGCGGGGCCTCGCCGGGCCGTGATAACGCGGCACCGCGCCGCGGACCAGACGCCCAAACAATGAAGTTGACCTCACGAGCTCCGCAAACGAAAACGGCCCGCAAGCGGGCCGTTTCGTTACCTAACCGTTACTGAAGCGTCACCGCTGCTGGAAGCAGCCGCAAGCGCCTGTAATTGGTAGGCGCGAGTGGACTCGAACCACCGACCCCCACCATGTCAAGGTGGTGCTCTAACCAGCTGAGCTACGCGCCTGAAGGGCCGCGGATTATGGAGTTAGAGGGCGAAATTGGCAAGCCTTGGTTACGTCGCGGCGTCCGCGTGTATCTTGTCCCCCCGTGACGCGCGGCGACGAGGCGAATTTTCATAGATGCTCCTTGGGGATAGTTCAGTGGCACTGGGGCGGTGTCTGACGCAGTCCGCCGGCGTGGATGCCGAGGAGATTGCCCCATTGGCCGCGTTGTTCTCGCCAGTTGAAGCTGAGGCCCGATCACGGCTCTGGGACATCGGCGCGCCCGCGCCGAAGCTCTACTTCGTCCAAGCCGGGCTGGTTCGCTTGGCCTATGCACAGCCGGACGGGAAGGAATACAACAAGGCGTTTCTTCGCGAGGGCATGTTCGTCGCCGCGCTCAGTGCGTCATTAACGGGGCAGCCGACGTCGTTCTTCGCCGAGACTCTGGAGCGGTGCCACCTACACGTGGCGGACTTTGAGCAGTTCCGGGCCGCTTCGATTGACGATCCGGTGTTGACCGGCGTCTGGCGGCATTTTCTGGAAGCCCAGTTCGTCCGGCAGGAGCAGCGTGAAGCCATGTTGCAGATGCTGGACGCCAAGGCGCGCTATCAGCGGCTGCGCGCTCTGGAGCCCGAGTTGTTCGAGCGTGTGCCGCAGTATCACATCGCTTCTTACCTGGGGATGAGCGAGGTCAGTTTGTCGCGGGTGATCGGGCAGGCGCGTTAACAAACGCTAATGCGGCCGCGCCAGGCCGATTTTACTGTTGCCGTCATCGTTACGCTGAAGGCAAGAAGCCGATGACATCCAAACCATCCCATCACCATCATCTGGTGGCTAGCGCTGACGTGGTGGTCGACTGCAGCCCCGACGTCGCCTATCGATATGCCATCGATCTGGACCGATTCGGTGACTGGTTTCCTGGCGTTCAGGCGATTTGCGCCGCCGATACGCTCGCGGTGGATGAACCAGGCAAGACGTACCTCGAGACTGTCGCCATCCCGCTACGAGGAACGCGCAGCGTCTGTGTGGTGTTGAAGACCCGCGAGCCTCACCGGCATTTTGCGACGGAAGCGGAGTTTCCGCCGTTACTGCCGCGGATGGAGATGGATTTCGCGGCCGTTGAGCCGCAGCGATGCCGAGTGCGTTGGCGCATGTACAGCCGCAGCCGGCGCCGCTGGTTTCGATGGCTACTCCTGCCGCTGGCTCGCCGAGTGATGCAACGTCGTGCCACGCGCGCGATGACGCTGCTGGGTCGGCAACTCGACGGTCGACGCCTCCCGACTTGAGCGACATTCGCCGCGTATAAACCTCGACAAAACTATAAAGAGTATCCGGTAACTAGCCGAAATAATTAACATCCTTATTGTCAAATCACGTCTGGGCACAGAGCTTGCAACACACTGGACATGCAAGGATTCTGGAGCGAGCCATAGGCTGATTGGCACTGAGGAGGTAGGTGTGAGAGCAACAACGGGCTTGTTGGACATGGGGCTGCGGGAGTATTTCGATACCTCCGTGCGTGAGGCGATGTCACATCAAAAGGTCGAAGCGACCGGCGAGACGGTGGTCTACCTCGTCGGGATGATGGCGGGCTTTGTGGAAGCCGAGCGCGTGTTCGAGACCACGGACGATGGCGTGGTACTGCAGCCGCTCACCGGTCTCTATCAGCAAGCCATCGAGGCGCCGAGCCCGGAGGCACGCAATGATGCATTGCAACGCCTCGGTGATCTGTCGCTGTTTATCTCGGGCGTTTTTCCGGAATGGCTGGAACGACGGCAGGTCGGGATTGGCTATTACGTTTCGATGGGTGGCAATGCCTATAGCTGTCTGCGGGACATCTACGACACATCGCGTGCTCGCGCCGTCTTCCGGGATATTTATGGCGAACTGGCGGAGAAGTTCTCCAGTTTCGTGGATGTGCTGCACGAAGTGTCTGAGCAGGCCGAACTGAAGTCGGACAGCGACGTGGTGCAGCTCTATACGCTGTGGGCGCAGACCGGGAGCAGTCGTGCGGCACGCCGGCTTCGCAGGCTGGGTATTCAGCCCTTGGCCGAAGGCGCGCCTACGGCGCGTCACTGAGCGACATGGACGGCGGTCCGCTATACGCGCTGCAAACCGAGTTGGAGCAGATCTACGCCTTGGCGCCAGCGCCTGATGTCACCGGTTTTCTGTTAAGCGACCGGGAGCAGGCGACGGCCTTGGGCGGTGTTGCCCCTGATCTGGACGAAGCCGTGCTGGTGCTGGAAGAGCCGGGCACGATGAACCTGGCTTTGTTTCTGGATGCTGACGTTGTGGAGCAACTCGCCGGCCACGACGTTCGAACGGACAATCTCGGGGCCTGGCTGCTCGCGGCGGAAGGGGTCAGCCATTTCGTCTGTCTGGTCAGGCGGGCGCAGCTTGACTGGCCCGTGACCCAGCTCGAACTGGAGTTGCAGGGCGAGATCGACAAGTTCCTGCTGGTCGAACGCCTGCTGGCGACGCAAGGTGTGCGCCTGCCCGCCACGGCGCTGCTGCGCTGGCTTTTCGACTACCCGGAGCTGCGCACCAGCCTGGACTCTCAGGAGCGCTGGCGCTACCGATTGGCGACACGACTCGCCAGATCCTATTGCCGGTGTCTGCCGCCAGTCTGCAGCGAGGAAGCCCGGCGTCGATCTCTTCGCGAATTCTATCGTCTTGCCGGCGCCCAGAAGGTCCAGCGCATTCGCAGCCTGACGCACTGATCTGCGGTTGCTGAAACCCCGGGACAAACACGTCGCCAGATCCGGCATCTGCACCACCAACAAAAAGCCCCCGACCGAAGTCGGGGGCTGAATGGCATTGCGGAGGCGCTTGCTAGCGGGTTCGACGGGTCAATCGCCGCGCCGCCCCGGTGAGCATCAGCAACGCCAGCAGCGGCCAACCCAGCGAACCACCGCCAGAGACCGTGCTGCCGCCCGAGCCGGAACCGCCGCCGGTGCCGACTTCGGTGACCACCAGGGTGTGTTCAGCCAGATTGCTGCTCTCAGCGCCGGTGGTGTCCTTGACCGTTGCCAGGGCACGGTAGGTGCCAGCGCTGTTGTACACATGAGTGATCGTGACGGATTCCTGGCCACCAAAGGGTTCGTCGCTGACGAAAGAGCCATCGCCGAAATCGACGGAGTAGCTGGATAGTGACTCTCCCTCCGGCGTCTGGCCCGAGATCGTGAAGTCCACGCTTAGCGGTGCTTCGCCCTCGGATACGCTGCCGGTCAGCGTGCCCAGCAGACCACCAACCAGGCCTTCACAGATCAGGTCGGTGCGCACGACGTAATCCGCCGGACCCGCCGTGTCGCGGCTGGGTGCGGAGGCCGAGCCCACGCGAGAGCGCACGTCAAAGCCTGCGATGATGTCACCGGCCGTCAGCTCGCCGAACAGTGACTTGGGCAACACGAACACGATCGTGCCATCGGCGCCGTAGGTGCTGCGCTCGTCCAACTCGCCCTCTGCGGTGAACGCGAGCAGGCCCTGGGGCAGCTCCGAGAACGTGCCGTATTCGAACGCCGGGATGCCTTCACCCACGTTCAAAGCGAAGTAGAAGTTGTCACGCAACGGGAACAGCACTGGGTAGAACGACGTGGGTGGCGGCTCCGTGGCCGTGAAGCTGGCCACTTTCAGCGTCACCACGAAGTTACCGGCGAACTCGGAGGGCTCGGCCACCGACAGCGAAATGATGTCATGGTCAGGAGTTGGCGAATCGCCTTCCGAATCCTGGATGATCACGTCGCCCGGCAGGCTGCAGGTATCGACGATCTGCGGCTCCTCGATCGGCAGGGTGACCAGATTGCTGTCACCCGCATCGCCGGCAGCGTTTTGCGCGACGATCCGGTAGGTGTACTCGGGCACAGCCGAACTGCCGGTCGTATCAACGAACTGCGTTCGGGCACCGGCATCACCGATGAACTCGAACGGACCGGCAGGCGATTCCGCGCGATACACCTGGTAATTGGTGATGTCAGTGCCGCCGTTGTCCGGAGCGCGCCAGACCACGAGTGTCTGGTCGACCGTTCTCAGGCTGGCGTCCTGCAGGGCACAGGCGGGCGCCGGCGGAATAGGCGTATCGAAGTTGAACTGCTGCCCGGCGAGATCATCGAATTCGGCATACAGCGTGCGCCCGCCGGATTGCCGCACAATCGTGCCCTTGGCGGCGAAGCTGTTCTGGCTGGGGTCGGCGACGCAACCGCCGATGCAACCATCGGCGTAAGCGAACATCGTTCGGCCGAGGTTATCGATCTCCAGATCATTGAAATCCAGCAGGTTGCGGTTGGTGCCGTCCGGCCCCACACCGCCAAAGCCCTGAACCGGGTCATTCGGGCTGACATTCACCAGCTGCCAGCTCTCGCCTCCGTCATACGTGGTTGCGATGTACGGATACCAGACACCTTCGAAGGCCAGATCGTCGTTCGGGCCGACTGTGGGGGTACCGAGGAAGGCGCAGGCTGCACGATCCGGATCACCGGCAATCATGGCGGGGAAGCGCGTGGCCACCAGGCCAGCGGCGGCGCCGATGTCCTGGTCGTTCACCCAGGTTTCGCCCTTGTCGTGAGAGACCGCAACATGGGCCGTGCCGTCGGCGTTTTCGTAGCACATGTAGGCCGTGCCATCGGTTGCCAGGCCAACGGACGGATCGGAACCCGCACCGCCGACGCTATCCGGCAGCACGCTGACGCGGTACGTGGTACCGGCGTCTTCGCTGACATGCGCGATGACCTTTTCGGAGGATCCATCCAGTCCGATGCTGGAGATACAGGGCGAGGCATCCGGAATGTATAAGGTGCCATCGGGTGCGACCTGCGGATGACCGTGCAGCGCACCAGCAGCGCAATCCAGGTTCTTGAACGGCGTGCCCGGCCCGAAGGTCTGGCCACCATCATCACTGCGCGCGCAAAAAGCCGCGGCGACGGACTGTGAACAGTAGTAAACCGCGTTGGGAAACAACAACCCTGCGGTCGGGAATCCTTCCGGGTAGGGGCCACTGACCACACCCTGGTGGTCGGCACCGCCGTTGGGCAGACCAATCTGGCCTGGAATCCACGTCTCGCCGTCGTCGTCGGTGTATTCGAACAGGCTGTTGGCACCGGCAAGCTGCGAATTGAATGTCCGCCCGGTGGCCTTGTCCGTGTACATGATCGGGTCCAGGCTGTTCAGCGTGGTGATCAGGCCAGACTTGTTCTCCCACTGGGCTTCACAGGCCTGTGGCAGCGCCTCGTCGAGGTTCTCGGGGAAGGTCACGCGCAGGGCGTTGGTGTACGAGATGAACATCGCCCGCTCGGTGAACGGGTTAAACCCGATGGTCGGTTCGCCGGCATCGTTGCCTTCGTTCGGCGGTGACACATAAATCGAGTAGCGGGGCGCCGTGGGGTCGAAGGGCACACGACCGTCGTTCCCAGAACCACCTTCGCCACCGCCGCCACCTTCAAAGAACTCCAGCGTCACGGTTGTGTCTGCGCTGGTGCCGGTGACCAGCCATGGGATCACGCGGACCGTAAAGGTCGTTGTGCCGGGGTCTACGACTTGGAACATCTCTTCCGGCGTACCGCCCGCGGCAGAGCTGTTGACCTGCGTGCCGCCGTCGTCGAGCAGGTAGATGTCGTAGTCCTCTCCAGCGGGCGCTACGGTGCGAATTCGCAGGCCGACCGAGGTGTTGTCGGGCAGCATGGCTGGCACCTCCACGGTGAGCGCGAAATCGTCGCAAGGCAGGACCGGGTCCTGACAAACACCGGTGTCGGGATAGCCCGGATTCGAAATGGCGTGAGGCCCGGAGACGAATGTCAGGGCGGGATCGCCTTCGCTCACCGTGCCGGATTCCGGGTCGGCGGCGAGCAGAAGGCCACTTGCCAGCAAGCAAGTGGACAATACAAACGGTCGTAGACTTGACGCCATCACGGCAGACTCCCCAGTCAGATTTGGTTGTGATGCGTTCGCAGCCATCAATGCTGCGTCGCGCATGGGCAATATTTCCCTATGCAGTTAGTATGCCTTTTTTCCCACAAGGTCGAAGCCGTGCGTCAGATCTGCCTATGTTTTCTGGTTGTTGGCCTATTCGTTGGTTTTGCGGGGTGCGCACCGGAGTCGGTGCCTGAGGAGCCCAAAACGGAATCAGCCGCGTCGCTGATTGAACGCCTGCGCATGTCTGCACCCGCAGGCTTCGGAGTGCAGAAGATCGAGATCAAATCGGTTGTCCAGGCCGCTCAGGCGCCTGAGCTATTCACCCGCGAGGGGTTGGAAAGCTCCGCGTACTACAAGTACTGGCGAGCGGATGGCGCGGCCTACAAGGTGCGGCTCAACGTCTACGAATCCGTCGCCGATCTCGAACAAGGCTGGGAAAAGCGGTTTCCATCGGTCAGCCTGGCCACGGCTGAACCCATGGGGGACGGCTACCGCGGTTTTGTGCAACGGGACAAGATCGCCGCGGCCAGTGTTGATGCGGTGCTGATCGAGGTCAGCGCCTCCAAGCAGCCAGATCGCCTGGCCGATTTCACTCGCGCCTATGCGGATTATGTCGAGCAGGTGCTTGCGTCGACGCCGTAGGGCTGGGTTAGCGCAGATTCCACGCGAACCGGAAGACCCCCGTCGTGGCTGTCGGAACACCGTCGGTGGCTGCCGGTTTAAACCGGCATTGGCTCAGGGCGCTGAGTGTTTCGTCATCCAGCCGCCGATGCCCGCTGGATTCGCGAATCGAACCGCTGGTGACCCGGCCTGATGCATCGATGTCCAGGCTGATCACGGTCACGCCTTCTTCCTCGGCGCGGATCGAGTTGCGCGGGTACGTGGGGCGAGAACAGCTATCCCACAGTACCTCGGGCTTTGTCACGACAGGTTGACGAGGAGGGGACAAAGCCACTTTCACGGCGGAACCGCCTTGGGGCGCTGCGGGGGCCACGGGCGGGGTGTCGGTTTCCGGAGCGGCCGGTGATGGTGCGGGTCCTGTTGATTGGCGCGATGCAACCTTGCGTTCGCGCTCCAGACGTTCGATGCGTTCCTGCTCGCTTTCGAGCTGCAGGCGTAGCGCCTCGGCCTCACGTTGGCGGCGTTCCAGCTCCGCCAGTTGTCGGGCACGCTCCTCGGCGGCGGCTTGCTCCTGGGCAGCCAGCTCGGCTTGCATCCGGCCCCTGGCCTCCACGTTGCTCAGACTGTCGCGTAACTCTCTGCGCAGTTCGGCGAGCGCCGCGTCCTCTTCAGCCTTCGCGCGTGTGGCGGCCTCGGTTTCGGCATCATCGCTCGCCATTGCGATTTCAGTGACAACGCCGACGCGTTCGGCCTGATTGCTGAACCAGACGACCGCTCCGACAACCACACCGACGAGCAACAGGGCGAGGGCTATCGCGTACTCCGCAGAATGACCAAGCGACTGGCGGAGCGACCGGGTGTTCGATCCTGATTCGGTAGAAGGTGCTGACATGGTGGTTTCCGTTCAAGCGGTTACGGCCGCGCTCAGGCCTGGAGAAATTGACGGATCTTCGCGAATAACCCGCGGTTCTGCCGTTCTGGAGGCAGGGGGGCGAGTTCCTCGGTGAGCTGCCTGGCTCGGTCGGGTCGGCGCTCCAGGGTCTGATGACGACGTGCCGCCAGGTTGACCGCGCCGCGGAGCACGCTGACATTGATCGGTTTACGCAGCACCCGATAGATCTGGCCGTAGTTGATCAGATCGATAATGTGCTGGGCGTCCGGCTGCCCCGTGAGGACGATGTAAACCAGGCCAGGCCTCAATTGGTGCAAGCCATTCACCAATGTGGTGACGGGCTCGCCACCGATACTGGATTCGGTGATCACGGTGCCGATGCGATGGGTCTTGATCTGCTCCAGCGCGTCGTAGAACGATCCGGCAACATAGGTGGGCCGGTCGGCGCTCAGCACATGGCGCAGGGCTTCGCGTTCTGCAGCATCGGCATCGAGAATCAGTACCCCCGGTTGATCGGAGTTCGCGGGGGTCTCGCCGGCTGGCTGGGCGTCAGGGGGAGACTGGATTGCGATCGGCTCTGGATCATTGGACGCGAGCGCGCTAGCGGTTGTTCGCACTGCGGCCGCGACCGTGTCACGGAGCTCGTTCCGCCGCCATGGTTTTGAAACGAATCGAAAGATTTCACCGTCATTGACTGAGCCGATGATCGCTTCGAGGTCCGAGTAGCCGGTCAGCAGAATGCGGGTGGTGTCGGGCCGGATCGCGGCCGCCGATCGCAAGACGTCCACGCCCGTCATCTCTGGCATACGCTGATCACTGACAAGCACATCGGCGGGCCAGTCCCGCAGAATCTCTATCGCTTCCGCGCCGCTGTTAGCCGTCCGCACGTCGTAATCGGTGCGAAAGATGGATTTCAACGACACCAGAATTCGGGCCTCATCGTCGACGAACAACAGACGCGGCCGCACGGTGATCGGCGGTTGTGCGGTCACAGGGCCTCCTCAGGCGCCGGCCGGCGTGGCCGACCCGATGGACAGGCTGGCCTCCGGCTCGGCGGCAAATGTTGCGACAGGGGAGGATGCGGCCGACTGACGAACCGGTAGCGTGATGGTGAACTCGGAGCCATTACCGGGGGTTGAATCCACCGTGATGCGGCCACCGTGGTCTTCGATGATGCGGAACACGATCGACAGCCCTAGACCGGTCCCTTCGCCGACGGCCTTGGTCGTGAAAAATGGCTCGAAGATATGCGCGCGGGTTTCTTCGTCCATGCCACAACCGGAATCGCTAATGCGGATCACGGCCTGATCGGCTTCATGTCGGGTTTCGATGCGGATCAGGCCCGTACCTTCAATGGCTTGCGCACCATTGTTGATCAAGTTCAGAAACACTTGGTTGATCTGCGATGGCGCGCACAGCACCGCCGGCAGCTCGGCGAAGTCGCGCTCGATTTCAACGCGGCCCTTGAGTTGGTTCTGGCAAATCTTCAGCGCGGTATCCAGACCGTCGTTCAGGTTGAACAGTTCGGTCGTCGAGCGATCCATGCGGCTGAAGTTCTTGAGGCTTTTGACCAGTTCGTCGATCTGATGCATACCGTGCATGGAGTCTTCCAGCAGCACGTCGGCCTCCACCACGCGCTCTTGTGCGTCTTCGCTCAGCCCGCCAGCGGCTTCGACGAGCGCGATGGATTCCTTCACCGTCTCCACGTTGCTCAGCGCGTATCCCAGCGGTGTATTGATCTCATGCGCGACTCCCGCGACCATCTGGCCGAGCGATGAGAGCTTTTCCGACTGAATCAGATGCGCTTGCTGCATCCGCAATTCCTGCAGCGTCCGGTTCAGCTCATCGGTACGCTCCTCGACCAGCTTCTCCAGGTTGGCATTGATTCCATCGAGTTCATTGAAGCTCCCGCGCAGGCGGAGCCCGATGAGGCTGAACACGAGAAGCAGAGCACCGGCAAAGGCCGCCAGCGCCAACGTGTAGTGCTCGATCCGAGCGTCCTGGACAGCGATCGTGTCGCGGACCAGCGCTCCGAGCGCGTTCAGTTGTTCGACTGGCGCGCTGTCGGTTAACGCATCGGCTATCGGCTGGAGCTCATCCTTGGCGGCGCGCACGTCCCGCGCGGCCTGTTCGAAGGTCGGGTGCCTGCCGTTCATCCGTGCCATCAGCGAGTAGATGCGCCCGCCATTGTTCGGGTTGGCCTGCAGCCCATAGCTGGCGAGTTCGTCCAGCAAGGTCATGACCTGAGTCCGGCTGGACTGCTCAGCGTCGGAGGGGCGCAGCGAGGCGAGGATGTGTTCCGCCTCGATACGCAGGCGGGCAAAGGCCGCGATGAAGTGAAGTTGAGCGGCCTTGAACTCGGCCAGCCCATCGCGACGCTCGGCAGCCAGAGCCAGATAGCGATTCAGCGTTCGGTTGGTTTCCGGTTGTGCGGCGAGGCCGGTTTCGGGACGAGCCAAGCGCTCATCGGCCGACGTCCAGAGTGCCGCGGTGCCGTCGAGGGCGGCGAATGAAGTGTCGCGGGTGATCCGCGTGCGGGCGATTTCACGGCTGAACTGCTGCGTTAGCCGCGTCGCGTAATTGACCTGGGCGAGCTGATCGCTGGCCAGCCGGGCATCCAGCGGCCGCTCTTGTGACTTCACGACCAATAGCGTGAGCAGCGCGATCGAGGCCAAGACCGCGAGCACGGCAATCCATTTCCTTAAAAACATGCGTTATCCCCAACGAGCCCTTGTCGGCGTCGTCTTCAAATCCCCAGTGCCGAGTCGGCGAATCGCGTTCTGAGCCACGTCAACAGCCGCGACGTCCCCGCGGGTGGCGGTGGCGCGGTAGGCGTCGCGGAGGGCCGGCGATTAACCAAGCTACGAGGCTTTCGGTGGCAATTTCTGTGCCACGGCGCCTGAAGGGGGCGAACGCCGCCGCATCGCGCGGGAGGTTTGTGTTCGCTCGGCCTAGGCGCGTGTCCAGCGCCGCCGGTCTTTGATGATTTCGACAGCGGCATTGTGGCCGGGTGCCCCGGTGACGCCGCCGCCAGGATGCGTGCCCGAGCCGCATTGGTAGAGGTGCCGCACCGGCGTGCGGTGATCGGCGAAACCCAGGGTCGGGCGGGCCGAAAACATCTGATCCAGTGCGAGCTGGCCATGGAAGATGTCGCCGCCGACCAGTCCGAAGCTGCGTTCCAGGTCCAGTGGTGACAGCGCCTGCTGGGCGATCACCGAGGCGCGGAAGTTCGGCGCGTACTGGGTCACGGTGTCGATCATCAGGTCGGCGACGGTCTCGCGGTGCGTGTCCCAGCTTTCGCCGTTCGGCAGCTCGGGCGCCACGTGCTGGCAGAACAGGCTGGCGACATGGTGGCCTTTCGGCGCCAGCGTCGAGTCCAGGGTGGATGGGATGAGCATTTCCACGATTGGCTGGCGGGCCCAACCGTGGGTCCGGGCGTCAAAATAAGCCTGTTCCATGTAGTCGAGCGTGGGCGCCATCACGATTCCTGCGCCGTGATGCTCCGCAGCCTGGCGTCCCGGCAGACAGGCAAAATCGGGCAACTCGCTAAGCGCGACATTCATGCGGAACGTGCCCGATCCGCACCGCCATTGCGCCATGCGTGTGCGGAAATCATCCGGCAACACTGCGGGATCGACCAGCTGTCCAAACAGCAACTTGGGGTTGAGGTTGGAGACGACTGCCCGCGCATGAAACGCTTCGCCGGATTCCGTGACCACACCGACGGCACGGCCGCGTTCGACAAGCAGTTCGCGGACGGGTTGGTCGACGTGAATCTGCACGCCGCGCGCCCGCGCCGACGCCGCCATCGCCTGCGTGATCGCACCCATGCCCCCGATGGCATGACCCCAGGCCCCCTTGCGGCCATTGACCTCGCCAAAACAGTGGTGCAGCAACACATAGGCGCTGCCCGGTGAATAGGGGCTGGCGTAGTGGCCGACCACGCCATCAAATCCCAATACCGCCTTGATCGGGTCTGATTCAAACCAGTCATCCAGGTAGTCGCCGGCCGAACAGGCGAACATGCGGAGCAGTTCCTGGCGCTGACTGCGGCTGAGCTGGCCGACGGAGCGTCCCAGATGCAGCGAGCGCCACAGTTCGGCCAGCGACGCCCGCCAGCCCTGGTCGGTCATGTTGGGCGGGCGTTGCAGTAGCAGGCTGCGGAGCAGATCAGCCAGGGTGTCGAGCCCGGCGTTGTAGTCGCTTAGGCGCTGCGCATCTCGCGACGAGAACTTGGCGACTTCCTCCTGGGTTCGGCCCGGTCCGACCTTGAGATACCTGCCATCCGCCGTCGGCAGAAAATTGGATAGCGGCCGCTCGACAATGCGCAGGCCGTGGCGGTGCAGTTCAAGATCGGCGATGACTTTCGGCTGTAGCAGCGACACCGTGTAGGACGCCACGGAATTGCGGAACCCCGGATGAAACTCCTCGGTGACGGCGGCACCGCCGACCACCGAGCGACGCTCCAGGACCGTGACCGACAACCCCGCGGCCGCCAGATAACCCGCGCAAACCAGCCCGTTGTGGCCGGCGCCAATAATCAGGACATCGGAAGCGGAATGTGTGTTGCTGGGCATTGGCTGGCGAGCGGCGGAGTCGAGTTGCATTATGCGGTCACAACGACAGCGATAACGGAGACAGCATGGACGTACGCAGCCAGGTCACGGCGGACGAGTGGGAAACCCGGGTGAATCTCGCCGCCACTTATCGGTTGGTGGCGCAGTTCGGATGGAGCGACCTGATCTTCACGCATATCTCCGCGCGGGTGCCGGGTGGATCGCATCATTTTCTGATCAACCCTTACGGGCTGCTGTTTGACGAGGTGACCGCCAGTTCCCTGGTCAAAATCGATCTGGACGGCAACAAGGTCATGGACTCACCGCATGACATCAACCCGGCGGGATTCACCATCCACAGTGCGATTCATGCCGCGCGTGACGACGCCCAGTGCGTGTTGCACGTGCACAGCGTGAACGGCATCGCGGTCAGCGCACAGCGCGACGGCGTGTTGCCGCTGTCGCAGCAAAGCATCTTCGTGCTGGCCTCGCTCGGGTATCACGACTACGAGGGCGTGGCACTGAATGCCGAGGAAAAGCCGCGACTCGTGGCCAACCTGGGGAACAAGCATTTTTTGATGTTGCGCAATCACGGCCTGCTCACGGTCGCCAACAGTATTCCGGACGCGTTTCTCTACATGTACCTGTTTGAAACGACTTGCATGATCCAGGTTCGGGCACAGGCTGGGGGCGGCGAGCTCACCCAGGTGCCCCAATCAATCATTGATGGGGCGATGGCGCAGGCTGCGGCTGTTACCCGCGGCGCGGGCGGGCAGTTGGCGTGGCCGGGGCTGTTGCGGCGCTTGGACCGCATCGATCCGTCCTACAAGGACTAGGCCCCCGCATGCGCCTAGTCGGAAACCGGCGGTAGGCCGACGCGGGCGCGTCCTTCGGTCGTCTTGAGCGAGAAATCCCTGCCTGCGAACTCGCGGGCCGCGTCGGTGCATAGAAACGCGATCGCCTGCGCCGCCCACTCCGGTGGAATGTGGGCCGTGGGCGCCAGACGGCTGTAGCGATTAATACCCGAGGCCCGGATGGTCGCCTGCATATCGGTGGCGACCGTGCCGGGACTCATCCCCACCACCGTGATGCCGCGCTCGCCGTACTCCTCATGGGCGCACTGGGTTAGTGACAACACAGCCGCCTTGGTGGAGCAGTAGTGACTCCAGCCTTCGATGGCCTTGGTCGCCGCCCCAGAGCTCAGATTGATGATGGTGCCGCCGCCTTGCGTCAGCATTTGCGGAATCGCGTAACGCATGCCGTAAAAGACACCCTTGTAGTTGATGTCCACCACGCGGGCCCAGGCATCGACATCGACATCGCCGATGTAGGCCACCGGATCGATCACCCCCGCGTTGTTCACCAACACGTCGAGGCGTCCGAACTGCTCCACGCATTGCTCCACCGCTGCCTGGACCGACGTGGGCTGGGTCACATCACAGGGCAGGGCCAGGGCGCGGCCGGGGCCGGCGTTGATCTCGTCCGCCAGCGCGCGCAAGGCCGATTGATCGCGTGATGCGAGCACCACCTGACGGTCTTGCGCGGCCAGTACGCGTGCAGTCGTGGCGCCAATCCCACGGCTCGCTCCGGTGATCAGAACGGTTTGTCGGGTCATGCGTGGCCTATCAGTGTGACGCGGAGGCGGGTAGTGTCGCGCTGACCCTGTTCGATGCAACCCTGGCAGGGCGTGCGCCACGCATGGCAGCCTGTCGGAGAGCAGGTTAAAATTGGAAAAACGGGTGTTATCCACTCGCATGGTCGATTAACTGATAATTATTCAAGTCGGGTCAAGGCCGACATCACTGGGGAGATACGGATGCAGATCAAAATATGGGGCGCCGCCGCGGCAATGGCGGCGATGAGCTTTACCGTGTCGGCGGCTGAGGATGGTCGGAACTGGCTCACCTTGGGTCTGAACGTGGTTTATGGCCATGTGGATACGCCCTGCGGCGGAAGCAGCGGTGATCGGTGCAGCGAGCAGGGGCCGCTGAACGGTTTCACCGGCGCGTTCACCACGGTTGGCGAGTCCGGCGGGTTGTTTCGGACGCGGATTGGGGTCATGCGCGAGCCTGACACCGATGATGATCCCGTCGAGGTCGCCGTGCTCTTTGGCGGGCGTTTCGGTGACAGCGCGGCCCATGGCGCGATCGGCGTCGGGCGAATCTTCAACCCGGATGACGATCTGTCCGGACATCGCACGGGCCTCGCATGGGAAGTGTTCTTCGCGCCCGAAACCGCACGTGAGAGCGGATTCGAATTCGCCATTCAGGGCAATTTCGCCGGTAGCGTGGAGTATGTCGGCGTCAACTTCGGCTTTCGGTTTGGCGACATGGACTGATCGCATCGTCGCAATGTGGCCGGTAGGATGACAACGACTGTCTCGTTCTTCTTAAACCTCCGCCCAAGGAGTTGCGATATGCCTGCCGATGCTAGTGCCAATGCGAGTGATCCGGTGGCCGCTGCCACCTCAGATCTGGTGACTTTGCGAGAGCCCGGCGGCGGTGTCGCCCGTATCACGGCGCATGGCGCGCATGTGCTGGAATGGCGCCCCGAGGCAGGGGCGCACAATCAGCTGTTCCTGAGCGCCGACAGCGCTTTCGGGGCCGACGCGTCAATTCGCGGCGGTATCCCGGTCATCTTTCCGCAGTTCGGCGAGTTTGGTGAGCTGCCCAAGCATGGATTCGCCCGCCGGTCTGCCTGGCAGCTCCTGGCGGTGGATGAAGCCTCGGCGACGTTTGCGCTAAGCGAGGGCCCGGCGACGCTGGACATCTGGCCGCATCCGTTCTCCCTGAATCTGACCGTGAGCCTTCGCGCCTCCGAGCTGCGCTGCCTGCTGACGGTCGAGAACACGGGCGATGATGCGTTTCAGTTCACCGCCGGGCTGCATACCTATCTGCGGGTCGCGGCGATCGATACCGTGGCCCTGGTAGGACTCGGCGGGCGAACCTACTGGGATGCCACCCGTGGCATGGCCGAGGCGATTCAGGCGGAAGACGAGCTGCGCTTCGGCCCGGAACTCGACCGCGTGTATCCCAATGTGCTGCATGCCCTGACCATGACGGACGGGCCGCGGCGGCTGCGTATCGAGGCGGAAGGCTTTCAGGATGTCGTCGTCTGGAACCCCGGCGCGGACAAGGCGGCGGCAATGTCGGACATGGAGCCAGGCGGTGAGCAGCGGATGCTGTGCGTAGAGGCCGCGCAGATCGACAACCCGGTATCGCTTGGGCCCGGCGCCCGGTGGCAGGGCGCCCAGATGCTTACGGTCTGAGCAGCAGGTTTTCCGGCGGGGCCAGCAACAGGTTCCAGTCGGGCAGCACCGGGCGGGGCGGTAGCACACGGTCCTGTTCGCCGATGTGTTCGTCCAGCCACTCGATCAGGTCATCCCACATCCCGGCAATCTGCTGGTTCGTCGGCATGATCCCGGCGTACTGCAGCTCGGGGGTGAGCACCGGTATCGCGAGCGTTCGGCCGGCGTAATTGCCCAGCGAACCCGGGTAGGCGCCCAGGCGATCCAGGTTCAGCATACCGAGCTGCTGCGGCGGGGGCGGGGGGCCGTCAAAATCGAGAATACCCAGAGGCGCATGCACGCTGACGATGACATCCGGGTCGAAGCGCTCAATTTCGTCCACGAGCCACTGCACTTCGGGTTCCGAAGCGGCGGAAGGCCCGGGATAGCGGCGCGGGTCACGGCCGGTTTGCTCGGTCCAGTACGGCAGGGCACGGGTCGCCCATTCCAGGGTGGGGAAATTGCGGTTGAGATCCACGCCGTTGGCGTTGGTTCGGGTCGCGGGGCCGGCGAGCAGGCCGTCGGGATTGAGGCAGGGGATCATCCGCCATTCGTAGCGGCGGCTGCTGTCCCTCGCCAGGCGCTCGGCCCAGCGGAACTGGATGCTCACGGCGGAGTATTCATCGCCGTGCACGCCGCCCAGCAGCAAAACACGTGCTGGGCGTTTATCGACGGGCGGCGTCCGTGTGGCGGGGAAGTCACCGATCAGAATCGGGCGATGCTGCACCGTGCCGGTGCCGGCGATGCCAAAATCCACCACCGCGCAATCCTCCACGGCGATGCTGCCGAGCAGGTTCGCCAGCGTCAGGCAGCCCTGCGCACCATTCGCTAGTGGGATCGGGCGGGCCTGACCGGAATGCGCCGCCGGCAGATGCAGTAACAAGATGCAGGCGATGAGGATCGCCCGGCCGTAATGAAGAATCACAGTGCGAGTGACGCGCCGCGTAGTGGGTGGTGAGGGGAACAGGCCATCGACTGGCCGGCGCGAAGAATACGCGAATCCAGCCGCCGATCGCCAACGCAGTCGGCTGTGTTCAAGTCAGGCACGAACACCCGACGAATCAGCTTTCGGCGGGGCGGACCAGGTAGCCGCCGGAGCGTTCGTCGCGAGTGAGTAGCAGCAGCTTGGTCTCGCCCATGGCTTCGAGCAGCTTGTTGAACGAATCGAAGCCGTGGAACGATTCCGAGAAGCCCGGCTTACGCCGCTTGAGCGTCTGCTTGATCATCGAGCCCCAGATGCGCTCGTCTTCGCCGCGCTCCTGGATCAGTGCTTCCAGGGTTTCCAGCACGTAGTCGAAAGCGTCCTGCTTGGTATCGTCCACCTTTTGCGTGTTCGGCTTCTTGGCCTTGCGCTTGCGCCGACTCTTGTCAGTGGAGCGGACCAGGTCATCGTAGAAGATGAAGTCATCGCAGTTTGCGGTGAGCAGATCGGAGGTGGAGTTCTTCACCCCCACACCGATCACCGTCTTGTTGTTCTCGCGCAGCTTGCTCACCAGCGGAGAGAAGTCCGAATCACCGGAGATGATCACGAACAGGTCCAGATGCTCCTTGGTGTAGCAGAGATCCAGGGCATCGACGACCATGCGGATGTCTGCAGAGTTCTTGCCCGACTGGCGCACATGGGGAATATCGATCAGCTCAAACGCCGCCTCGTGCATGGGCTTCTTGAACTCGGCGTACCGGCTCCAGTCGCAATAGGCCTTCTTGACGGTGATCGAGCCCTTGAGCAGCAGGCGCTCCAGTACTTTCTGGATATCGAATGCGGCGTAGTTGGCGTCACGGACGCCCAGGGCGATGTTCTCGAAATCGCAGAACAGGGCGAGATTGGGTTGTTCGCTGGTTGGATTCATAGGCGCCATTATCGCAGGTCGGGCCGCAAAGCGGCTGACTTGCGCGAGTAGTTAGGATGGCTTGCTAATCCGCGCAGGGTGGCTATGATCGCCGCCCTCACGTTCGTTCCGGATCACGCCATGCGTGCACTGCGCCTGTTAGTTCCTTTCTGTCTGTTGATGTTCCCTGGCTTGTCGATCGCGGTCGAGCCGGTGGCGGACCAGGCACTGGATCTGACGACGAGCTGGATCGGGCTGGCCTGTTTGGTCATGTTCGTCGTGGCCTACGTACTGGTGGTGCTCGAGGAATGGAGCGGGATGCGCAAGTCCATTCCCGTGCTGATGGCTGCCGGATTCATCTGGACGCTTATCGGCGTGGCTTACACCCTTGCGGGGCAACCGCATGCGGCGGGAGAGCTGGTGCGTCACAGCCTGCTGGAATACGGCGAGTTGTTGCTGTTTCTGCTGGTGGCGATGACCTACGTGAACACCTTGCAGGAGCGCGGGGTATTCGACGCGCTCCGCGGCTGGCTGGTCTCGCGGGGTTTTTCGCTGCGGGTCGTGTTCTGGGTGACCGGTGGTCTGGCGTTTCTGATGTCGCCACTGGCTGACAACATGACCACCGCGCTGGTGCTGTCATCGGTGGCATTGGCGGTTGGTGGCGAGCAGAGCCGTTTCGTCGTCGTGGCCTGTATCAACATCGTGGTCGCAGCCAACGCGGGCGGTGCGTTCAGCCCCTTTGGCGACATCACCACCCTGATGGTCTGGCAAAAGGGCCTGCTGGGAGCCGGCGAGTTCATGGCATTGCTGGTCCCGGCGCTGGTGAACTGGCTGGTGCCAGCCGCGATCATGAGTTTCGCCGTGCCCAATGGCCGGCCTGAGGCGGTGGGAGAGGTGGTCCAGGTCAAGCGCGGTGGCTACATCATCATCCTGATGTTCGTGGTCACGGTGGCCGTGACCGTCACCATGCACACCGCGTTTCACCTGCCGCCTGCGCTGGGCATGATGGGCGGGCTGGGCCTGCTGAAACTCTACGGCTGGTATCTGAACTGGTCTGCGCTGCGCAGGCAGGGGCAGCCGATCAGCTTCGTCTCGCATGACGAGATGATGTCCGACCACACCGAACCCCACGCCCCGAACACCTTCCGCGAAGTGGCCCGTGCCGAGTGGGACACGCTGCTGTTCTTCTACGGCATCATCGTCTGCGTGGGCGGGCTGGGCGCGCTGGGTTATCTCGCCGCCGGCTCTGAGCTGATCTACGAAGGCCTGGGCGCGATGACGGCGAACGTGCTGGTCGGCGTGGCCTCGGCCATCATCGACAACATCCCGGTGATGTACGCCGTGTTGAGCATGAACCCCGCCATGAGCGATGGGCACTGGCTGCTGGTCACGCTCACCGCCGGGGTTGGTGGCTCGCTGCTATCCATTGGGTCGGCCGCTGGCGTGGCGGTGATGGGGCAGGCCCATGGTCGCTACACCTTTTTCGCCCACCTGCGCTGGAGCTGGGCGATTGCGCTGGGCTATATCGCCAGCATCGCTATGCACCTGTGGATTAACAAGAGCCTGTTCTGAGCGGCGAGCACCGACGTACTCGCCTATCGGCTCGCGGAAGAGAGACCTGCTAGCTGACGAGGCATCGCATCGATCGCACCGTAGCGAACACGCGGGCGGGCCGCTCGGCTGTGGCATCCTCGCGGCCCCGGCTTCGGCCCGCGCAAGGAGATGTTCGCAATGATCGTGACCCCACTGTATGCAGGCTTGCTGGCGCTATGGTTCATGGTGTTGAGCATTTGGGTGATCATGGGCCGCAGCGGGCCCGATGGCGTCAGCCTGGGTGACGGCGGCAAGGCCGAGATGACTCGCCGCATCCGCGGGCACGCGAATTTCGCCGAGTACGTGCCGATGGTGCTGGTGCTGCTTGGCGTTTCCGAACTCAGCGCTGCGCCGGGCTGGTTGTTGCACGCGGTTGGATTGAGTCTGCTGGTCGGACGGCTGCTGCACGGCTATGCGTTGTCGTTCACCGCGCACTTCATGCCGGGCCGGTTGCTGGGGATGATCCTGACCTTCTCGGCGTTGCTGCTCGCCGGTGGTTACTGCACCGGGTACGGGGTGGCCAAGTTGATTCAATAGCAGGCGACCGAATCGGCGGCCGGTTTCGCTGGCCCCAGATACAAAAATGCCCCCTGGGACGCGGTCTCAGGGGGCGTTCTGACTCATGCGCTAGACGACTTCGAACAGACCGGCGGCGCCCATGCCGCCGCCAATGCACATGGTGGCGACCACATACTTCGCACCGCGGCGTTTACCCTCGATCAAAGCGTGGCCGACCAGCCGGCTGCCGGTGACGCCGTACGGGTGCCCGATCGCAATCGCGCCGCCGTTGACGTTCAGCGTCTCGTCCGGAATCCCGAGCTTGTCCTGGCAGTAAAGCACCTGCACCGCGAAGGCCTCGTTCAGCTCCCATAGGCCGATGTCATCCACCGTCAGGCCATTGCGTTCCAGCAGCCGCGGAATCGCGAACACCGGACCAATGCCCATCTCATCCGGTTCGCAGCCGGCGACAGCGAATCCGCGAAAGATGCCCAGCGGCTCGATGTTGCGCTGCTCGGCGAGTTTTGAATCCATCACCACGCAGGCCGATGCGCCGTCCGAAAACTGGCTGGCGTTGCCGGCGGCGATCACGCCACCGGCCAGGGCGGGGCGAATCTTCGACACGGCTTCGTAGGTCGTGCCGGGGCGGATGCCTTCATCCTGCGCGCAGGTCACGGTTTGAGTTACGAGCTGGCCGGTGGCCTTGTCCATGACCCCGGCGGTCACGTCGATCGGGGCGATTTCGTCGGTGAAGCGGCCGGCCTCACGAGCGGCCTCGGCGCGCTGCTGACTGCGGGCGCCGTATTCGTCCTGCCGCTCGCGCGAGATGTTGTAGCGCTTCGCCACGGTCTCCGCGGTTTGCAGCATCGGCCAGTAGATTTCCGGCTTGTTTTGCGTGAGCCAGGACTCCTGCAACATGTGCATGTTCGCCTCGTTCTGCACGCAGGAGATCGATTCCACGCCGCCGCCGATCATCACCGGCACCTTGTCGACGATGACGCGATGCGCGGCCATGGCCACGGCCTGCAGCCCCGAGGAACAGAAGCGATTGACGGTGACGCCAGAGGCCGTGATTGGCAGGCCGGCGCGCAACGCGATTTGCCGCGCGATGTTCGAGCCGCAGGCGCCTTCAGGCCAGGCGCAGCCCATGATGACGTCTTCGACGTCAGCGGGGTCGAGGCCGGCGCGTTCAACGGCCGCCTGAACGACGTGGCCGCCAAGCGTGGCGCCATGAGTCATGTTGAAGGACCCGCGCCAGGACTTGGCGAGGGGCGTACGTGCGGTGGATGCGATGACGGCTTCGGTCATGATGGTTCTCTCGAATTCGTTATTGGGAACAAAGGCTTAGTTGAATGTCTTGCCTTCGGACGCAAGCGTCTTGATCAACTCGGCGGGTTCCCAGAACGCCGTGTCCGCGCCCGGCAGCGCGGCGAACTGCCGCATCCGGCGCTCGACGTTGAACAAACCCATGTTGTCGGCGTAGAGCATCGGCCCGCCGTGATGCAGCGGGAAGCCATAACCGTTGAGGTAGACCATGTCGATGTCGGAGGCACGCTGGGCAATACCGTCTTCGAGAATGCGTGCGCCCTCATTCACCAGCGAGAGGATGAGGCGATCACGAATCTCGTCCTGCGACAGCTTGCGGCGTTCGATTCCGAGTTCGGCGCAGGTATCGAGAATGAGCTGCTCGACCTCGGCGTCAGGATGGGCCTTTCGATCACCGGGGATGTACTGGTACCAGCCGGCACCGGTCTTCTGGCCGAAGCGGCCCATCTCGCAGAGCTTGTCGGCGATGGGCATGCGAGGCATGTCCGGGTACTCCACGTAGTGGCGCTTGCGGATGTACCAGCCCACGTCGTTCCCGGCGAGATCAGACATGCGGAACGGCCCCATGGCGAAACCGATGGACTCCACGGCCTTGTCGATCTCCTGCGGCAATGCGCCTTCTTGCAGCATCGCGAGTGCCTGCGCGACGTACTTGTTGATCAGCCGGTTGCCGATGAAGCCGTCGCAGACACCGGCCACCACGCAGAGCTTGCGAATGGCCTTGCCGAGCTTCATCACGGTCACGAGCACGTCGTCGGCGGTTTTTTCTCCACGCACGACTTCCAGCAGGCGCATGACATTCGCCGGGCTGAAGAAGTGCAGGCCAACGACATCTTCCGGGCGCTGGGTGAAGCCGGCGATGGCGTTCAGATCCAGCGTTGAGGTGTTGCTGGCGAGAATGGCGCCGGGCTTCATCACAGCATCGAGCTGCTCGAACACCTGTCGTTTAACGTCCATGTCCTCAAACACGGCCTCGATCACCAGGTCGGTGTCGCCCAGGTCGTCATAGGACAGCGTCGGCTGAATCAGCGCCATGCGCTGTTCCAACTTGTCCTCGCTCAGCTTGCCCTTTTTTACCCGGCCTTCGTAATTCTTGCGGATGGTCGCGATGCCACGGTCCAGGGCCTCCTGCTTCATTTCCAGCAGACGGACCGGAATGCCGGCATTGAGAAAGTTCATCGTGATGCCGCCACCCATCGTGCCGGCGCCGATCACGGCGACCTTGTTGATAGGCCGGGGCTTGGTCTCCCTCGGCACATCGGTGATCTTGGCGGCCGTCCGCTCGCCAAAGAAGGCGTGGCGCAAGGCCTTGGATTCCGTGGTCTGCACGAGTTCGCCAAAGAGCGCCCGCTCGAGCGCAATGCCCTTGTCGAACGATCCGGTGGACGCGGCGACCGCCTCCACACATTTGACCGGCGCCGGGAACGGGCCGGCCATCGTCGCCACGGTGTTCTTGGCGACCATCAAAAACCCTTCGGCTTCCTTGTGATCCACCTTGCGATCGCGGACCCGTGGCACAGGCTTGCCGATGGCCTGTTCCGCCAGCTGCATGGCATCGGCGCGTAGATCGCCGGCCATGGCATCGAACAGGGCGGTGGAGGCGAGCTGCTGGGCCGGCACGATATTGCCGGAGACGATCATGTTCAGCGCGGGCTCCAACCCGATCATCCGGGGCAGGCGCTGGGTGCCACCCGCGCCGGGCAGCAAACCGAGCTTGACCTCCGGCAACGCGATTTGCGCATCCGCTACCGCGACTCGGTAGTGGCAGCCCAGTGCGAGTTCGAGACCGCCGCCCATGCAGGCACCGGAGATCGCGGCGACAACCGGCTTGGCGCTGGCTTCGATGGCATCGATGACCGTCGCCAGCGTCGGCTCGGCGAACATCGCCGGCGTGTTGAACTCGCGGATGTCGGCGCCGCCACTGAACGTGCCCTGGGCACCTATCAGCACGACCGCCTCGATTGCCGGATCAGCGCCGGCGCGGTCCAGCCCTTGCAGCAGGCCCTTGCGCAATGCATGGCCCAAGCCGTTGACCGGCGGGTTTTGCATGGAAATGACCGCGACGCGGCCCTGGGTTTGGTAGTCAGTTGCGCTCATCTGCACTCCAGTTGCGTTGTTCTGCCCGGCTCGTGGCCGGTGATTTTTGGTTTATGGACGTGGTTCTTCGGTGAATTCCGGGCAACGCACGGCAGGCGGACTGCCGTGGCGAAAATTGATGCGTACCGGAGCGTACATGAGGTGGCCGACCGCGACCACCGCATGCTTTCCGGCGTGTGGGTCAGGCCTTTTTACGATCGAACTGGAGCAACAGCCCCGGCAGGAACAGCAGATCGAACACCAGCGCGATGCCGATGGTCATGGCCGTCATCATGCCCATGGAGGCGTTCACGTCGAAGGTCGATTGCGCCAGGATCAGGAAGCCCGCTGCCAACGCCACCGTGGTGATCACCAGCGCCGCGCCAACGGTGGTGAACGCATAACGAATCGCATCCTCCGTCGAGTAGCCGAGCTGGCCGCGAGCCCGCAGGTACTTGCTGAAGAAATGCACCGTGTTGTCCACGACAATGCCCAGGGTGATCGAGAACACCGCGGCCACCGCGAGATTCACCTGGCCGACGATCAGCCCCCAGAGCCCGAAGGAAATCGACGCCGGGAACGCGTTCGGCAGCAACGACAGCAGGCCGAACTTGAACGAGCGCAGCGCGATGATCAGCGTGACGGCGATCAGGGCCAGGGCGAGGGCAGAGCCACGCATCATCGCCTCGATATTGTTCTGACCGATGTGCGCGAACATCAGCGACACGCTGGACCCATGGTTCTGGATGGCGGGCGCATTGGCAGCCAGCCAGGACTGCGCGCGCTCCTCAACGGCGATGATCTCCTTGGAGTTCAGATTGCTGAGGTTCACCTGAAACTTGGACGCCGACTTGTCGAAGGTGAGCTGGTTGTTGAGATCCAGCCCCATGGGCAACGACAACTCGTAGAGCAGGATGTACTGGGCGATCAGCTCGCGGTTGTCCGGCAGCCGGTAGTAGGTCGGATCGTCACCGTGCATGTTGCGGTTAAGCCGCTTGACCACGTCGGTGAAGGTCGACACATGCGTGACCTCCGGCTGGCTTTCGTACCAGCGTGAAAACGCCTCGACCTGACGCAGGTAGTCGGGATCGACAATGCCGTTCTCCTCGCCGGCGGGCAGGGAGTAGGCAATGGTGTCCACGCCGGTGAGGTTGTCCTGCACGAAATCGAAGGCCTGACGGATCGACAGCGATTCGTCGAAATACTCGACCGTGTCGTCGTTGAATTCATTGCGGGTCACAAAGCTGATCAACACCGCGGCCACCGCCAGAACCGACCAGAAGATCAGCCGGTTGTGGGCAATGATCAGATTGGCCAGCTTGAGCATCGGCCCGCTGCGGTCGGGGTCTTCGTCCACCGGCTTCACGCGAATCGGCAGCATCAGCGTGATGCCGGGCAGCAGCACCAGCGACCAAAGCATCGCGCCCAGCACGCCGAACCCCACCGACGTGCCCAGCTCGCGGAAGGGTGGCGAATCAGAAAAGTTCAGACTGAAGAAGCCAATGGCGGTGGTAATGGAGGTCAGAAACACCGGCTTGATGTTGATCATCAGCGCGTGCTCCATGGCCTCCAGCTTGCCGAGACCACGCCGCAGGTCTTTCAGGTAGCTGATCAGCACGTGCACGCAGTCCGAAACCGCCAGCGTGAGAATGATGATTGGCGCCGACACATTGATCTGGTTGACCTGGTAGCCCAGCCAGCCTGTCACGCCCAGCGTCGCGACAATGGAGACGATGATGATCACCACCGTCGCCACCGTGGTCGTGATGCTGCGCATGAACAGCGTGAGCAGCACGATCACCGCCAGGAACATCAGCGGCACCAGCGTCGCCGTGTCATTCGACGCCGACTCGTTGAAGCTGTGGTTCACCACCACCTGACCCATCATGTACACATCAAACTGCGGGTACTTCTCGATAAAACGGTCACGCAGCTCATAGGCGTCCGCCATCAGGCCGGGGATCACCGCACTCTGCTCGCGTGAATCGTCCGGCAGCTCGACCCGCACGTTCACCGACGTAACATGCGCCCGATCGGAAATCAGGGCATCGACCAGCACGGGTTCGGCCAGCGCGATTCGCTCCAGCTCGGCCAGCTCACCATCCGACAGCGACGCCGGATCACGCACCAGATCGTGGACGATCAAGTCATCGTCTTCTGCGTGGCTGTACTGAAAATTCGAGATCGAATCGACCCGGACCGACCGCTGCAACTGCCAGGCCTGATCCGTCAGCCAGATCACCGCCTCCAGATTGGCCGGCGTGAACACCTTGCCGTTGTCCGGCTCCAGCACATAGGCCACGTTGTCGCCACGGGTGTAGGCATCCTCCATCGCCTCATAGGCCACCAGCCGCGGATCGTCATCGCTAAAAAAGATCTTGTAGCTGCTCTCGAACCAGAGCTTCGCAGCCCCGCTGGCAATCAACACGACCAGCGCCAGCGACAGCAGGGCGAACAAATAACGGCGGCGCACCAACAGCGCGGCAAGACGAGCTTCCATGAACACTCCCTAGTCGACAGCGCCGCACCCGGCGGCGCCCGACGCGATCATACCGCTTGGTATGTCAGCGCGCGATACGGACCGACAAAAAGCGCGCCTTGTGGGCACGGTGTGATACGGGAATACTGGCAACTTGGCGAACAGGGGGAGATATATAGATATGGATGGGAATCGGCGGGGATATCCAGATCGGTATGGTTCTATATGGATCTGGATGTTGGATGGTTCGGCTAATTGGCGTTAGCATTTGCACGATACTCACGGATTACCTAAATGAATCAAATTGGGATACTGGAGATATTTGTAAGCTTGGGAGTTCCGGGGCTTGCCTTGTTTGTGTTTTGGTCAATTTTTAAGGCATTTCATTGGGATTTCCCTAAGGTTCCCCAGAAATGGGTGGCGCCCATCATAATAATATTTATGTTGCTTACTGCGGTTATAACTCTATATGCTTTAACGTTATGGAAGCCAGTAAATGGCAATGATCCTAGTTCTAGGCAAGCCATTGAGGAAAGCGCAGAAAATCAGCGACTTGAAAAGAAAAGCTTTTCAGAGAAAGTTACAGTAACAAAGAAGGTCTTTAGTAGGGAATATCCAATAACAGTAGAGGGTTGGGAGGCCCATGGAACATTATCAGTTACAATAAATTATCCAGAAATTAGAGGCCACCCTGACAATAACATACAAAGAAGCATTAACAAGCTTCTTAAAGAGAGGGCTGGTTTGTTCAATAATCACGAAAAAGAGCAATTTGATCACGTTTCTGATTATGATCTTAAATCTAACAAGAATAATATAATTTCATTTACCTTTATCGATCATGGCGTTTATGTGGGTGCAGCTACATCTGTAACCCACAGCTCTAGCCTCAACATAAACCTAGTGAATGGAGCCCCTTTCGAGCTAAAGGACTTATTTAGATCTGGCTATCACACGTTTTTATCTGATCTCATTACTGAGCAAAAATTATGCGGGCCAGCCAAAGCACCTGTTTATGATAATCAAGACTTTTATTTTACTGAAAGTGAGGTGGTAATAATTTACTCAAGAGGGGAAATATGTGCTCGCGCTGCCGGTGTTATAGAAGCTAAAGTAAATCTAGATAGATTGTCCCCCATTATCAATCCCAATGGCCCACTTTACTATCTTATTAATTGATATGCTAACTGTCGGGTCCCGGATGAATATCTCGTTCATACTCGCCGTCCACTGCTGATGGGCCGAGAGGTCCTGAAGGCCACTCTGGCACACTGGAGCGAGATCCGAGAATGCTGATCAGCTTGCACAAGAACGCCACGACGACACCCGCGATACGCCGTGCGATTCAGACCTCCACGGA